>CAZKZR010000179.1:4418-6426 GCA_964557245.1 uncultured Anaerolineaceae bacterium
TCGTTTCGGGGCCGGTTTCAGTGGCCGGCACACTATCTACTCAGTCCCAACTGCCCGGAGCACTGAAGGCACTGCTCGCCGGCGTCCCGGCTAGGGAATTTGGCGGTACATTCTCCGCCGGACGCCTGCTTAGGCATTGTGAGGATCGTCGTCCGATGACGGTGGAGAGTCACCATGGCCGCGTCAGTCGGGTGACGCGAACATTGCTTGGCCTGTACCGTACGCAGCTGCCCACCTTCCCACTTTCGTCTGACGCGCACTCTCATATCGCAGTGCACGCGCTTTGTTCGATCCGCGCCGCAGGAAGGAAGCACGAAGCGATAGCCACCCCGCTGCCCGGTGAAGGGACGTTCAAACGAGCCACCCTTTCCATTCAATGGCTGCGTCGAGGCCAATCGCGCATCCCGACGCTCCGAATATTGCCTACCGACAGCAATACCGAACCCAGGACAACGCCTGCACACAGTCAGCTGTTCTCTGACCTTTTTGGAACCTCGGAGTCGGTGCGGGCCGCTCACATGCAGGAGAGGCTGTCGTTGATCCGTCAGTGGTTCACGGTGGCTTACGTCGAGTGGTCGGCTCAGAAGCGAGCGGAAAGAGCGCTATCACATTCCTTAGATGAGTTGGCCCGCAAGGTCGCAGATGTCTTCGCCGTGGATGCCGTGAGTATCTATCAGTACGACGCCGGCCCCCGCCGGCTCGATCGGATAGGGTCCGCGCATTCCTATTCTTATACTGCCGCAAAGCTGCGAGCCGACCCCTATTTGATGCAGGAAGCCGGCTCGGACCCCGACCTAAGAAAGAAGTCCATCTGCTACCGATGCATCGACCGTGGGGATTCAATCTATTTGTCAGACGCGAATCCGGACGAAGTGCTTATAGCCGATCCTGACCAACGGCCGCGCTCCGTTCTCGCGGTGCCTCTTCTTTATCACGGAAAACCATGGGGCGTAATCGAACTCAAGTCACTGTGCGCGCACGCCGTCCCCAACAGAATTACCCGGTGGGTTGCCGAAATGGCACGAGCTCTCATGCCGGTAATCTACGAGAGGCGACTTATCCGCACCCTAGGTGACGTGAACGACATCTTGCTGAGCGATCAATCTGCCCGTGAAAAATATGAGAACGTAATTCGGGCAGTCGGCTCTCTATTCTCAGCAAGCTCCGGTGCCCTCTACCTGCAGCATCACCGACGAACCAGCGAGTACGAGTGCTACGCTGCCTTCGGTCGGCCGCTCGGCTCTGACGGTAGCCTTGCCGGCTTTGCATCCGATGACCCCAACTCCATAACGGCCGGCCTTCTCGCGCGGCGCGAAAACCGCTGGGTATGCGGCAAAATTGGCGTCGGAATATTCAGCGGAGAATGGGCGGATCGAGACAAAAACCGAGCGTTGCTCGACGATGGCCATCGCACGATACTCATAATGCCACTAATTGGGAGTGAGGGAGGCCCCTTCGCATCAATTACTTATACTTCTACTGACGATACAGAATACGACCGGTCTTGGGAAACCATTATCGCGTTTCTGTCGGCGCACATCGGCTTTGTGGTCGAGAGCATTAAGAAGGCAGACGAAGAGCATGATATCCGGCGCGAGTATGTCGCTCATGCCCTAAAGACGCGCGCGAACCGGGTTATGGCCGCGTCTGAAACGCTCCTGGAGATGTTCGAACCCCTCTCTGACCAGGGCCCGATGCTCGAAGTGGTCGACCGCTTTCTCAAGGATGCGGAAATTGCTGCATCCTCGATGACGCGAGAACGCCGAAATGATTTCAGGAAACTTTCTGCCGCTATCCGCAGGATCTTTGCGCCCCCTCACCGCTCGACTGAAGCCCCGCTCACCGGAGATGCGGCGCGATCAATAGACAAAATACTTGAGGATATCATCACACACGGTGCCCACCTGAGGATGAGTGCAGCGTACCTAAGCGGCGGGGAAAACGAGGAACATCCCGATTTCGCCAAGCCGGACACTTGGCAAGGAACTTGGGCCGACCTGCGTGCTTG
>CAZKZR010000180.1:0-6413 GCA_964557245.1 uncultured Anaerolineaceae bacterium
AAGCCGGCGATTCGCACGGCGTGCGTCACCCGAACTGCTCTTCCCGCCATTGCTCCTTTGACCGGCCTGCCAGGCACGCCGGTACACCTTCGAGGAGTAAACCTGCCACATGAAACTTTCTATCCTGAACAGCCGTTTTGCGGCCGTTGGGCTTGCGGGCGTAATCGCGGTCGGGGTTCTGGGCGCAGGCAGCGTCGCCAGCGCACAGGGACCGGACGGATCTGCCGCTTCGCAAGACGGCGTCGCGCGAGATCACGCGAGGCTCAAGCTGGGAGTAGCCCATCTCCTGAAAAACTCGGGCGTCACCCGCGAAGAGGTCCAGGAAGGCGCGGCGGCTGGACTCAACCTCGGCCAGATCATCAACCAGTACGGAGATATTTCCGCTGAGCAGGCGAAGGCGAACGCGCTCCAGGCATTGAGCGATCGACTCGATGCGGCGGTCACGAGCGGCAAGCTGAGCCAGGAAGAGGCGGACCGGATCGAGGCCGCCGCGCCGCAGATGCTTGACCGCGTCCTCAACGCTGTGCCGGGTTCCGGCGGCGGGGAACACCCGCGCGCGCACCGCATCCGGACCATCGCCAAGAACGCCCTGGAGACAACCGCGGAAGTCCTCAACACGGACGTCGCCACGCTCAGGGACGAGTTGAAGGACGGCAAAACCGTGGCCGAAATCGCCGGCCCACAGACGCAGGCCGTCATCGACGCGCTTACCGATGAAGCGAACACGGCGATCGACCAGGCAATCGCGGATGGGAAGCTGCCGGCGGACAAGGAAGAGGCCGCAAAGGAACGGGCCGCGAACGCGATCGATCGGTTCGTCAACGAGGGCCGGCCGAATCGCGGTGCACGAGGCGGCAACTAGCCCGGCGTCGACCTTCTGATCCGAGGGCCCTGGCCAGCGGCCAGGGCTTTCGCCGCGCGCGGCGATGATCCATCGACAAACGGCGCCGCCCCAATCGACAATAACGGCTCACCTCTGCGAGGAGCCCAACTCGATGCCTGAACTCGGACGCCTGTTGACCGCGATGGTCACTCCCTACACACCCGATGGAGAAGTGGACTACGCCCACGCCCGCCGGCTTGCTGCGCACCTCGTGCGCTGCGGCAACGACGGCGTTGTCGTGGTTGGCACCACCGGCGAGTCGCCGCTCCTGACGGATGAAGAGAAGTACCGGCTCTGGGCAGAGGTGAAGCAGGAGCTGGGCGATAAGACCGTGGTCGCGGGGTCTGGTACCAACGATACGCGGCACTCGATCCACCTTTCCCGCGAGGCGGAGCGGGCAGGCGCCGATGCCGTCCTCGCTGTTGTGCCGTACTACCTCAAGCCGCCCCAGGAAGGGATCTACCAACATTTCCGCGCCATAGCGGAAAGCACCGACCTGCCGGTCATCGTCTACAACGTCCCCGGCCGCACCGGTGTGAATATGACTACCGAAACCGTGCTCCGCTGCGCTGAAATCCCCAACATCGTGGGCGACAAGGAAGCCAACGGGGACCTCGCGCACTCCGCCGCGATTCTCGAAGCCGCGCCCGGCTTCAAAATTTGGAGCGGGAACGACAACGACAATTTCCACCTCTGGTGCATGGGCGCCTGGGGGGCAATTAGCGTGACTTCGCACATTGTTGCTTCGCAACAAAAGCGGATGTTGAACCTCATCCTCGAGGGGAACATCCCGGAGGCCGCCGCCATCCACCGGCCCCTGTGCAAAGTGACGGACGCCTGCTTCTTGAACGGAAGCCCGAGCACCATCCGCTATATCCTGCGCCAGTTGGGCTTCGAAATCGGGATGCCACGCCTGCCCGTTGTCGAACCAGACGACGCCGTCGGACAGAAGGTAATGGCCGAGCTGTCACGGCACCGGCTGGACGTCCTGGTTTCTGCGTAGCGCAATGGCGATCGTCACCCGGCTGGAGCGCAAGTCTCGCCGCTGGGAGCAGGTCTGGAGCGGTGACTCCGAATCTCTCGCCAACATCATCGCCGGCCGACTCGAATCCGATGGCTTTCGCACGCGCATTCACGGCTCGATGACCCCTTACCGGACGGCGGCGTTGTCGCTCGGCGGTACCTGGTCGATCCTGGTGCCGCACGGAAAAGCGGTCCACGCGCGTGACGCGCTCCGGGACTATGACGAGGGTCACAACGTTGTCGAGGACGACTCCAGTGGCGGACTCACGAAGAACCAACGGGCAACGCTGCAGGCGGCAATCCTGTTCGGGGTCGCGCTGGCTATTTGGGCCTTCGCGGTCGAATTCCTGCGCTAGGGCGCAGCGTCAGGGCGCCTGCACGGCGTCCCGGTCGAGCTGGCGAAGCCCTGCACCGTGCATGACGGCCAGCCGTGCGTATCGGCCGGGGTTCCCGGTGACCCATTCTTCGGACGCTGTGCCCGCGATCGCGCGCTTTACGACCGCCGGAGTCCCCGCTGCGAGCATCCCCGGCGGAATTTCCGTGTCTCCCAGCACCACGGAACCTGCCGCGATTAAGGATCCGGCGCCCACCTTCGCGCCATCCAGGACAAGCGCGCCATTGCCGATGAGGGCCTGCTTGCCGATGACGGCCCCGTGGATGACGCAGTTGTGCGCGATGGAGGCTTCTTCTTCGATGATCGCCGGCAGGTCAGCCCGGCCGTGGACAACCGCGCCATCCTGCACGTTTGCGCCCTTGTGGATGACCGCGAAGCTCGTATCGCCGCGTACCACCGCTCCATACCAGACCGATGCGTTCTCGTGGATGGTGACATCCCCGACGATGGATGCGGTCGGTGCGATGAAGGCGCTGGGGTGAATGCGAGGGACCTTGTCCCCGACGGCGAAAATAGGCATGCGGGATTCTGGGCGTAGCGGAGCGGTGTTGTCGATTCGAGCCACCCTGCGCCTGGCGATAGAATCCGCGCCAGTGGAACGGACAATCGAGGTGGTCCCGTACGATCCGGCCTGGCCGGCGCAGTTCGCGGTAATCCGTGATCGGATTGCCGGCGCCCTGGGTGAGCTCTGCGTGGGCATCGAGCACGTTGGCAGCACCAGCATCCCCGGCCTCGCCGCGAAACCGATCATCGACATTGATGTAGTGATCTCCTCGCGCCTTAAGTTCGTTGAGGTTCGCGACCGTCTGGCTGGCCTCGGATATGTTCATCGCGGAAACCTGGAGATACCGGGTCGAGAGGCGTTTCAGCGGCCCGCCGAATCGGCGCCGCACCACCTGTACGTGTGCTCCGTCGACACGCCGAACCTTCATGACCACCTGGTTCTGCGTGACACGCTCCGCGCTCGTCCCGACCTTCGGGACCGCTACGCCGCCATCAAGCGAGAGATGGCCGCGGCTCACCCGCACGACATCGACGCGTACATTGATGGCAAAGGTCCAGTGATCGAAGAGATCATGGCGATAGGCCGCGCCATCGCCACATTCGAAGACTTCCAGCCCGCCGGGGCATGGCTTTCAAGGAGTTCGCACCATGGAGATAACCGGTAAGGCAGCCGTCGTTAGCGGCGGCGGATCTGGAATTGGCCGAGCCGCCGTCCTGGCCCTGGTTGAGCGCGGAGCCAGCGTCATCGTCGCCGATGTCGATGCCGCCGGCGGCGAAGAAACGGTTCGCCTGGCCGCTGAGAAAGGCGGAATTGCTCTCTATCGGCACTGCGATGTGACGCGGACTGAGGACCTGGCCGGGGCGTTCGCGTCGGCCGTTGAGCACTTCGGCCGCTTCGACATCGCATTCAACAATGCCGGCATCGGAGGAGAAGACCTCTTTTCGGATGACCCCGGCGATTGGGCCAGAGTGGTCGATATCGACCTCACCGCAGTTATCGATGCCACGCGGATCGCGGTCCGAGAGATGCGGCGCGCCGGTAGACCCGGTGTCATTATCAATACGGGGTCGATGGGCGGATTGCTCCCGATGCCGGACTCCCCGGTGTATGCGGCGGCTAAGGCCGGGGTGGTGAACTTCAGCCGATCGCTTGGCTACCTCGCGGCCGATTCCAATATCCGCGTCAACGCCATCTGCCCGTCATTTGTGGACACACCGCTCGTCCGCCGTGGCGGGGAGGAGCGCATGCAGGAAGTCGGGAAGCTGGTGGGCGGAATCCTCATGCCGGAAGACATTGCAGCAGGGGTCATTGAGTTAATTGAAGACGACTCTCGCTTCGGCTCCGTGATGCGGGTGACCATTCGAGGGGGTAGGGACTTCGCCCGCGAGGTCCGCCCGTTCTAGACGATCGGCTCGGCGCCATCTCCCGAGGCGGAAAGCTTGCGGGCGCGCTTCCGCTCGAACACGATTCGCGCGGAGGCTCCCAAATGGAAACGCTGCGAGTAGAACGAGATGCCGAACTGCCCGGCCTGGTCACGATTACCCTCAACCGCCCGGACAAGCTGAACGCGATCAACTTCCGCATGCACGCGGAACTCCAGGAAACCTGCCGGGAACTCGGTGACGACGCCGAAGCGCGGGTCGTGCTGATTACCGGCGAGGGCCGAGCGTTCTCCGCCGGGGCAGACCTTGGTCGCCGAAACAGCCCCGGCGAGGCACCCCTGGCGGCGGCGAATGCGAGCACCTCGCCGCTGCTCGAACGTCTTCGCTCGAGCTCCGGCAATCGCACGTCAGCGGCCCTCGAGGGACTCGATCAGGTCACGATCGGCGCGGTCAATGGGCTGGCGGTCGGCGGGGCTGTCGTATTCCTTTCCTGCCTTGATTTCCGCCTGGCTGCCGAGTCCGCCTGGTTCTCCATCCCAGAAGTGGACCTCGACATCCCGCTGACCTGGAACGCGCTGCCACGTTTGATGAGGGAACTCGGACCGGCCCGGACCAAGGAGCTCGTCATGACCTGTGACCGGTTTTCCAGCGAAGACGCGCTGCGCTGGGGGTTTGTGAACCACCGCGTGCCGGACGCGGAACTTCTGCCGTCCGCCCGCTCCCTCGCGCAAAAGCTGCTGGCGAAGGACCCGGTCTCGCTCGCGCTGACGAAGACCACCTGCAACGCCCTCGCGGAAGCGATGGTCCCTGCCAGCATTACGCACGCGGACCGCGATTTCCTGATGCTCTCTCGCCTCCTGACGCAGGAGCGCCGGAAGGAATGAGCGCCCAGAAGAGTCTTGTCGAGCGCTATTTCCAGGGTTTTCGGCAGGGCGACCACGCCGTCATTCTCGGATGCCTCACGGACGACGTCGCCTGGGACCTTCCGGGCTTTCGGCATCTCAAGGGCAAACTGGACTTCGACAGCGAGATTGAGAACCCGGCATTCATTGGGCGTCCAATGCTCACGCTGGACAGGCTGCTCGAAGATGGCAACGTTGTCGTCGCCATCGGCGAGGGAGCAGCGTCAACCGCAGCCGGAGAGACGCATCGGTTCGCGTTCTGCGACGTTTTCACTTTCACCGGCGAGTTGATCTCGCGCGTCGAATCGTACCTGGTCCCGTTGCCGGGCGAGCTTTCCGGTTCTTCCGCATGAGCAGCCCCGCGCGAATGACCCCGGCCGAGGCAGCTCGCGAGCTGGCGACCTGGTTGGATGGGCAGGGCAGGCTCCGGGCCTGGCCATCGCGCCGCGGGCTTCAGAAGGCCGCGGTCCACTACCTTGTGGCCAAGTTCGAACTCGGCCGCGACTTCAGCGAAGCCGAGGTCAACCTGATCCTGGACGAATGGGCGCCGTTCCGGGACGCGCCCCTCCTCCGCCGAACGCTCATCGAGGAGGGGCTCCTGGAGCGAACGCCGGACGGGGCTCGCTATTGGGTCGCCGAGATCTAGATCAGACCATTTCCGGCTCGAGCGCCGGTACAGGATGCTCCTGGCCAGGCTCCTGGGAAAACGACCGACGCAACGGGATTTCATGCATCGCGATGGCGACCAGCAGTACGACGATTCCAGCCATTGTCGACCCGAGGAAGAGCCGGTTGGTGGCCGTGGATACAGCGTCCTTCTGGGCTTCCGTGGCATCGGCAAGGGCTGCGGCGCCATCGGGCTGGGCGGCCAGTTCCTCCTTGACCTTCGCCAGGCCGCGCTCGTCCAGTGCGAGCGTCGGGTCATGGAATTGGTCTGTCGCCCCTGCCTGTTGCAGCGTCGCCGCAGTCTGTGGGGAGACGTTGGACGTAAAAGCAGAACCGTAGGTGGTGGTGAACACCAGCCCGAAGATGGCCACGCCCATCACCTGGCCAATCTGCATGAAGAACTGCCGGCTGCTGGTCGCGACGCCCATGAGCGACTGAGGTACAGAACTCTGGACGATCACGGAAATCGTCGGTCCCACCAGTCCGCCGCCGAGTCCAAAGATGAACATGAAGACGCTGATGTGCCACGCGGGCGTGCCGACGTGAAGCGTCTGCATGAGCATGGTGGCGGCGAGGCTCACCGCTGAACCGGTAATCACTTGCAGCTTGAACTTTCCTGTGCGGGAAACGAGTTGGCCGCCGAGGAAACTGGTCGCTA
>CAZKZR010000181.1:0-6410 GCA_964557245.1 uncultured Anaerolineaceae bacterium
CGGAGTAGACGGTGCCAAGCTTGAAGACGTGGCCCATTTCCATGCCACGGCGAACTTCGAGCGCCGTCCCGCAGGTGGCGCACAGGTCGCCGGCGCGCGCCAGTGCGATGTTCGCGACCAGGTCGGCCTTCCAGTCCCGGCCGTGGTTCGTGTTCAGGTAATGGAACCCTTCTTCGTTCGCGCCGGCGACCAGGTTCGGCGATTCCGTCGCGGTTGGATCCGCCACGATCTTCATTCCGCTCAGGCCGACCGCCGAAGCAGACCCGGCCACGAGCCCGAGGCGCTTCACCATCGGCTCATCCATGGGTTCTACATCCTGGGCCTTCAGTGCGTTCTTCAGTTTGACCTCGTTCACGTCCAGGTCCCCGCGGATCGCGACGAACACAGGAGCGCCGTCCGCCTTATAGAACACCGCCTTCACCGTTTGGCGTTCTTCGATGCCAAGGAACGCTGCGAGGTCGGCGATCGTCTTCTTGTCCGGGGTCGCCACTTTTTCCATCGCGGCGGGCTCGGAGCTAACCGCAGGGGGCGGCGTGAACTCTGCCTTCTCGGCGTTTGCTGCGTAGCCGCATCCCGGGCACAGCAAGATTTCGTCCTCGCCGTCGTCCGTGAGGTAGATGAATTCCTGGCTCTCTTTGCCTCCGATAGCGCCCGAATCCGCAGCCACGGGGATCACCGGAACGCCCGCCCTCGCGAAGATGCGCTTGTACGCCTCGTAAGCCGCCGCATAGGAGGCGTCCAGAGTCTCCCAGCTCGTGTCGAAGCTGTAGGCGTCCTTCATTGTGAACTCACTGAGCCTGATCAGCCCGCCCCGATGCCGTTGATCGTCCCGGAACTTCGTTTCGATCTGGTACAGCGTCACCGGCAAGTCCCGGTAGCTCTGGATGTGCCGCGATGCGAGAAAGCTCATGCCTTCTTCATGCGTCGGCCCGAGCACGAATCCCCGCTCTTTGCGGTCCGCCAGTCGGAAGAGTGTTGCTCCCATCGTCTCCGCCCGGCCGGACTGTTCCCACAGTTCCACGGGGTTCAGTTCGGGCAAGCGCACTTCCTGCGCTCCAGTCGCGTCCATCTCGCTGCGGATGATCTCTTCGATCTTGCGGATCACGCGCCAGCCGAGCGGCGTGAACGCGTACAGGCCGGCCGCGAACGTGGTGACGAGCCCGGCGCGCAACAGCAGCTTGTGGCTTTCGAGTTCGGCCTCTGACGGTGCTTCTCGCAACGTCTTCAGCATCAGTTTGCTCATGCGCATGGGGGCTCGGCTCCGGGACGGGTGTGCATGGAACGTTGCGGGCGAGTTCGCGTTGCGGTCAAGCCCGCCGCGGTTCAGCCAGGGAGTCACTATCCAGCATCAGCGTGACCGGCCCGTCGTTTACCAGTGCCACTGCCATCTCCGCGCCGAAGATGCCCCGGCCGCAGTGAAGGCCCATCGCTTCGATCTCTTCGCAGAACCGGCGGTACAGCGGTTCCGCGTGCTCCCCGCTTGCCGCTCCTGCGAATGAAGGCCGGTTGCCCCGCCGGACGTCTCCGTAGAGCGTGAATTGACTGACGCAAAGCACTCCGCCCCCCACCGCCGCGAGGTCGAGGTTCATCCGGCCGTCGGAGTCTTCGAAAACTCGGAGCGCCGCAATCTTCCGGGCGAATTTCACGGCGACCGCTGCGTCATCGTCCGGTGAGACCCCGAGGAGAATTAGCAGCCCCTGTCCAATGGACGCGACGTCGGCGCTACCGGCCGCCACACTCGCTTCCTTGACCCGCTGGATTACCGCCCGCACTACGCGGCTTCCGAAGCGCTCAAGCCAGCCAGCAACGCTGCGCCGTTGAACAACCGCTTTCGGAATGCAGGGTCCGCGGCGGCATCCGCGTAAGCCCCGCCTGAGGTCACTTCCAGGCGGAGTGTGCTGCCCATGAAAAAGGTGACCAGGGCGTCGGTCCGGACGTCGGCGTCCGTGGGGTTTGTCACGGTCAGCAAGTGCTGGTGGAAGATGCGGCGCATGTAGGCGCGGTTCTCCTGGCGGATGGCCAGCGCCGTCTCGTCGCCGGCCAGGGTCTCCCGGTTGACCAGCCGCAGGAAATCCCGGTTGAGCACCGCGAAATCCACCAGCGCATCCAGGATCTCTCGGAGCCGAGTGGGGCTGAACGGGCCGTCGGGCCGGATCTGTGCCGGGCTCGTCCCGCCCGGCAACTCCCAGATGGCGCGAAGGATCTCCCGCTTGCTTTTGAAGTGGTAATACAAAGCAGCGTCGGTTAGCCCTACACGGCTGGCGATCTGCCGCACCGTGGTGCCATCGAAGCCGTTGCGGCCGAACAGTTCCTGTGCTCCGTCAAGGATCCGCCGGCGCGTGTCATCGCGGCGCGGCTCCCTGGCCGTCACTTTTCTGCTCCGAGCGCGAGCCGGAAAATTTCCCTCGTGCGGCGTTGGAAGTATTCATCATGCGCGACGTCTTTGAGCCGCTCCCTGAACGACAGGATTGCGTCGGAGTAGACGCCCCACATCAGGTCCCGCAGCACATCGGAGACTTCGACCGCTCGGGCGCCCATCAACTCCTGGATCGGTTGAGCCAATTGTTCGTCCCACTTGGGTTCGCCGTCCGCAGCGTAACGCCGGGCCACTTCGTCGTTCCCCAGTTGGCCGCGCAGAATCATGACTCCCAGTTCGGGATGCGCAACCCACCAATTGATCATGTGCATGATCCGCTCCACGACCAGTTCATGTGTTGGCAACTGACCATCGGAGGGGAACGCGCCATATTCCGGCTGGCTGAGGACCGCCGCGTACAACGATTGCTTGGAGGAGAAGTGGTAGTGCACGGCCGGATCTGTCAGGCCGAGTTCCCGCGCGACCATTCGCACCGACGTGCCGGAGTAGCCGTGTTCAGCGAACAGCGCAGCCGCGGCAGCCAGGATCCGGCTCCGCGTAACATCGCCGCCAATTCGGCCCGTGGATCGCTCCGCCCGTGGCACGCGCCGAAGTATAGGCGGCGAAAGGTGATCCGAATAGCCTTCGGAACGCTCCCTCAGGAGCTACTCGAACCCTCGGACGCAGCACTGCTCTTGCTCTCGGCTGCTGGCTTCGAATCGGAGGTGGTGGACGCCGCTTCGCTTGAATCGCTGGATGAACTCGGCTCTGTAATCGCCGAGCTTTTGTTTCGGCTGTCCGTGGCGTACCAGCCGCTGCCCTTGAAGACGACCGGTGGTGCATGGAGGATTCGCTTCGCCGTGCCCTTGCCGCACTCTTCGCACTTGTGAGTGGTCTCGGCATCGAAGCCCTGGCGCAGTTCGTAGACCGCCTTGCAGGCGTTGCATTGATATTCGTAGGTAGGCACAGATCCCTCGCGTCGCCCAGTTCGGCAAAGCGTTGCATCCCGATGGTGCGGCCTTTAGCACTCACCCGTCAAGAGTGCTAAGCCGCACCGTACCGCTGCCGTGTCATAAACTAGCCGGTGGAGAGGTGGCAGAGTGGTTTAATGCAGCCGTCTTGAAAACGGCCGTGGCGAAAGTCACCGGGAGTTCGAATCTCCCCCTCTCCGCCATCCAACTATCTGCTATCCCCCTGCCGCGCTACGCTGCACGGCGCACACATTCCCGGAGCATCTGATGAAACTGCACGAATACCAGGCTCGAGACCTGCTCGCCCAGAACGGCGTTGCCACCACTAAAGGCCGCGTCGCCTCGACGCCCGCCGAAGCGCGAGCCATCGCCCAGGAACTCGGCGGCAAGGTAGTCGTGAAGGCTCAGATCCACGCCGGCGGCCGCGGCAAGGGCCGCCTCGTCGCCCAATCCGAAACCGCGGACATGTTCCACAAGCTCACAACTGACCCGGATAACTTCTCCGGCAAGGTGAAGGGCGACCGCGTCGGTGGCGTCCGCCTCGCAGACACCGTGGACGAAGCCGAAGCCGCCGCCGGGGCCATCCTTGGAAAACACCTGGTATCGATCCAAACCGGAGCCGAAGGGAAGCTCGTAAAGAACGTCCTCGTTGCCGAACAGACCGACATCGCGAAGGAGTACTACCTCGCCGCCATCATCGACGGCATGCAGGGTTCCCCGCTGATCATGGCTTCCGCCGAGGGCGGCCAAGAGATCGAAGTCGTCGCCCACAACAATCCGGATGCCATCGTCCGGGTGCCGGTCAACCCTTCCGCCGGGTATGAGTCGTACGTCGGCCGCACTCTCGCCGCGCGGCTGGGTCTCTCCGGCGACCAGGCCGACCAGTTCGCGAAGATCGTCGAGGGGCTCTACAAGACGCTCGTCGCGACCGACGCCAGCCTCGTCGAAATCAACCCGTTGGCCGTGACGGAAGACGGCCGGGTGGTCGCCGTCGACGCCAAGCTGAACATCGACGACAACGCGCTCTACCGGCATAAGGACCTCGAGGCGCTCAGGGACAAAGACGAAGAAGACCCGCTCGAAATCAAGGCGCAGGAGCTGGGCGTCGCGAACTTCATCAAGCTCGAGGGCAACATCGGCTGCGTCGTGAACGGCGCGGGGCTCGCGATGGCCACCATGGACGCCATCAAGCTGGCGGGCGGCGAACCTGCCAACTTTCTGGATATCGGCACAGTGAACGACCCGCAGCGGGTGGTTAGCGCCCTCACGGTCATTCTCGAAGACCCGTCTGTAAAGGCGATCCTCGTCAACATCTTCGGCGGCATGGCCCGCGTCGACATCATCGCGCAAGGTGTGATTAACGCTCATCAGCAGATGAAGATCGACGTGCCGGTCGTGATGCGGCTCATCGGCACCAACCTCGCGGAAGGCGAAAAGCTCGTTGAAGAGAGTGGCTTGCCGTTGATCCGCGCGAACGGGCTGAGTGAAGCCGCCTCCAAGGCCGTCGAAGCCGCGGGCGGTCGCTAACCAAGACCATGGGACCGCGAGCGTGAGCGACCAGCCACAGCCCCCTCAGCGACGGGCAGCGGGCCGTGAAGCCGCGCACCCCACGATCCGCCGCGCCGCTGCCACGGATCTCGATGCCCTTCTCGGGCTCTACGTCCAGCTGAACGCGGGAAACGCGGGCACGGATCCAGTTAAAGCGGGCGCTGTGCTTGAGCAGCTCCGGGGCACACCCATTGCCACGTTGCTCGTCGCCGAACACGAGGGTGCCGTAGTCGGCACCGTCACGCTCGTGATCGTCCCCAACCTGACGCACAACGCCGAACCCTGGGCTCAGATCGAAAACATGGTCACGGATGTGTCGGTGCGTGGCACAGGGGCTGGCCGCGCGCTCATCGAAGAGTGCCTGCGACTTGCCCGCGAAGCTGGCTGCTACAAGGTCCAACTGCAATCGGGCAACCAGCGCCGCTCGCCAGACAACGACGCGCACGGCTTTTACCGTCACCTCGGGTTCGAGCCCAGTTCAACCGGGTTCCGCTTCTACTTCTGATTCCTGAACTGAGCATGAAACCACCGGTCAGCGAGGCTTGCGCCGCCGGCTTGCCTCGGGGGCGCCTCGCGCTGTGGCGGGGAAGGCGAGCATCTGCAACTCACGCCGTCACACGTATTGCTTGAACCACGCGAGCGTCCTGGCCCAGGCGTCCTTCGCCGCCGCCTCGTTGTAGCTCGCCCCGGTGTCGTTGAAGAACGCGTGGTTGGCTCCGTCGTAGATCTTTACTTCGGAGGGCCGGCTGTTCTTCGCCAGGCTGGCTTTCACGGCGTCCGCCTGACCGGTAATGCGCGTGTCCAACGCGCCGTACATCACCAGCATCGCCGCCTGGGTTGCCGCGAGCTTGTCGATCTGGCGACAGGTCCCGTAGTAGGGCACAGCGGCCTTCACCTTGGACGATTCGACCGCCGTATCGAAGCAGTAGCCGCCCCCGAAGCAGAAGCCAGTGACGCCCACGCCGCCCTGCTTCACGTAGTCGAGCCCAGCCGTGTAATCGACGTACGCCTTCATATCGGCGACGAGGTCAGCGATGTTGGCGCTCCCGAGGATGCCGGTGTTCGCCGAGGCGTCTGGCTTCGAGCCACCAGACCGCGATACCAGGTCCACCGCCAGCCCAACGAAGCCTTCCGCGGCGTACCTTCGAGCGATGTCCTTCGTGTGGTCATTCAGGCCGCGGTTCTCATGGATGATCACGATGCCCGGAAACGGCCCGGCGCCCGACGGGCGCGCCAGGTACCCCAGCAAGTCCGAAGCCGGCCCGGCGAACTTCAGATCGCTCGCCTGGACCGTTCCTCCCACAGCCGTCGGTGATCCCGCCGCGACGGACACGCCGGCCGTCGGTGTCAGCGTGAGCGGTGGTTCCGGCGTGTTCGCGGCCTTTGTCGCCTCAGCCTCATCATCGTCGTCGTCCCCACACCCGACCGCCGCCAGCGCAGAGAGGCCCAGTGGCACGCTTCCCATGATGAGCACTGCCCGCCGCAGCAACTGCCGCCGCGACATGTGGCCTTCCTGGTACTCGTCCGCGAATTCC
>CAZKZR010000182.1:0-6389 GCA_964557245.1 uncultured Anaerolineaceae bacterium
GGGTGGGGCGGGTGGGGGGGCGTGGCGCGGTGGGGGGGGGTGGGGGGGTGTAGCCGCTTCCTGGCGGTCACGGCTGGGACGTGGCTCCTGGCCGGTGTGGTGGGTTCGGGGTCGTAGCCGCTTCCTGGCGGGCGCGGCTGGGAAATGACGCGTGCGCGCGCTCGCGCGCCGCTTACGTCTGACGGTATGCCCGGTGGCGCATCACGATGCTTTGCAGGATGCCGAGCGAAATGAACAGGCTCACCAGAGATGACCCGCCCTGGCTGATGAACGGCAATGGCACACCTGTGACCGGGAAGATGCTGAGATTGACGGCGACGTTGATGAACGTCTGCATCAAAATCAACATAACTATTCCCACGGCGATGAGCTGACCCGCAGTGTCGCCGGCGATTTGCGCCGCTCTCACCCCCCGCATCAACAGCAGGATGAAGAGCCCGAACACGAACATGCATCCCACGAAGCCGAACTCTTCGGCCAGCAGGCTGAAGATAAAGTCCTTGGTGGCGACCTTGAGGTAACCGAGCTGGGTCTGGTCGCCGTTGGTGAAGCCCTTGCCGAACGTCTCTCCGCTACCGACGGCGATCTTGGACTGGTTCACGTTGTAGCCGGCGCCGAGCGCATCCTCGTTGGAGTCCACGAGCACCGACACTCGCTCCACCTGGTAGTCCGCGATTGCGAAGGTCCAGACGAACGGGAACACGGCGATGAAGATGGCGCCCATCACCAGCAGGTGGCTCCGGCTCACGCCGGCTACGACGACGATGCCCAGCCAGATGGCGAAGAAGACGATGCTCGTGCCAAGGTCCGGCTCGACGAACACCAGACCCGCGACAGGGGCGACGATGGCAAGGGAGTAGAGCAAAGAACGCAGGTCGCGCGCATCGCCGCCGTGCTCACTGAAGAATCGCGCCAGGGCGAGTATCGTCGCCAGTTTCGCGAACTCCGAGGGCTGGACCTGGATGGGCCCGAGGTCGAACCATCGCGTCGAGCCGAACGCTGTCTGACCAATCGCGAGGATGGCGACGAGTGACACGCAGCCGATGCCGTACATGACCCACGCGTAATGGGTCAGGTAGTGGTAGTCGAACTTCGAAACGATCAGCATCCCGGTGATGCCAATGCACGCGAAGATCACCTGCTTGAACACCGGGCTCGCGAAACTGGTGAGCGGGCCATCGTAGAACGAGAGCGACCCGCTGTAGATCAGGACGAGACCCACGCTTACGAGCGCGACCGCGGTCATCACCATCAGATAGTCAAAACGGTCCCAGCCGCGCCAGACGCTGGCTGAGGTACGGACGCGGCCGCCATAGCCGTAGGTGACGCTGCTCATCGTTTCACGTTGTCGAAGTAGTACTGGAGGATTTTCGCGGCGGTCGGGGCCGCCTTATCGCCGCCGACGCCGATATCGAAGTAGACGGTGACCACGACTTCGGGGTTCTCGTAGGGAGCGAAGCCGGTGAACCACGCGTGCTGGGACTTCGAGCCGTCTTCTTTGAAGAACTCCGCGGTACCGGTCTTGCCCGCGACCACAGCCTGGGGAATGGCGGCCCGCGCTCCCGCTCCGTAGTTCACGGAGCCCCACATGCCCTGCTTCACCGTGTCGATGGTCGACTTCTTGAGGCCGACGTCCTGGTATTTTGGCTCTATCTTGCGGACGGTCTTCCCATCCGGCGAGATGACTTCATTCACCACGTGCGGGGTAACCAGCTTGCCGCCGTTGGCGACGGCCGCCGTCATCCGGGTCACCTGGAGCGGCGTCGCGAGGACGTTGCCCTGCCCGATGGCCGAGAAGTAGGTATCGGAGATGAACCACTCCCGGTCTTCTGGATTGAACTCGGGGCCGGCATAAATGCGCCGCTTCCAGTCCGGTGTTGGGATTCGCCCGGGCGATTCGCCCCCGAGGTCGATCCCGGTGGGCTGGCCGAAGCCGAAATTGCGTGCCCAGTCCGCGAGGATGACCGCGGACGTCTCCGGGTCTTTGCCCAGTCCGGGAATGCGTTCTTGCGGCAATCCGCCGGCGATTTCGAACATGTAGATGTTCGAAGACCAGGCGATGGCGTCGATCAAGCTGATACTGCCGTGCTGACGCCAGTCTTCGAGCGGATAAAGCTCGCCGTTCTCGCCTTTGAACTCCAGCGTCTTGGGGATGTACCGCGTGGTGTTGGCGGTGACATTGCCTTCTTCAAGGCCGGCGCTGGCCGTGACCAGCTTGAAGGTGGAACCGGGCGCTGCGGCTGAGAGTGCCTTGTTGAGCAGGGTGTACGTCTTGTTATCGGTCGCGAGCCGCTCGAGTTCGTCGCCGCGGATCTTGCTTTCAGCCCAGATGTTGTTGTCGTAAGTGGGGACGCTGTTCATGGCGAGGATCTCGCCGGTCACAGGGTCCATGACGACCGCCGCCGCCACGGTTGCATCACCCCAGATGCCCGAACTGTCGGCGAGCGAGTCTTCGAGCAGCTCGCCGATGTAGCGCTGGAGGCCGGCGTCGATGGAGAGCTTGAGGCTGTTGCCCGGCACAGGGTCCTTCGATTGGAGCGCGGAAATCTGGTGGCCGTAGGCGTCCTGCTCCACAGCGGTGAAGCCCACCGTGCCGCGCAGGTCTGACTCGTAGCGGGATTCCAGGCCGTCCTTGCCCACGGGTTCGTTGAGCTGGTAGTTCTGCCCCTGGAGGCGCGCGGCGTCTTCAGCGAACTGCGGGCCGATGTAGCCGAGGATGTGGCTGAACTCTTCGCCGCCGATGTAGTGGCGCCCCGGAGTGATTGCGAGCGACACGCCCGGCATGTCCACCGATGCTTCGTCGAGGGCGAGCGCTTTGTCCTTGGGGAGGTTGTTGGCGATGGTGATCGCGATGTAGTCCTTGCCGGCGTCGATGGCGTCGTCAACGCGCGTCTTCACTTCGAGCGGCGAAACGCCGAGCAGGGACTGCAACCGGAGGTAGATCTGGTAGCGGGCCGCTTCTTCCTCGGGCAGCGTCTGGGGGAGGATCGTTGCGGAGTAGACCCCCACGTTTTCGACAAGTGGTTCACCGTTGCGATCGGTGATCAGGCCGCGCGTGGGGAGGATGTTCTTTTCGACGATATGGTTTTCGCGGGAGCGTTCGGCGTAGCTGGCGCCATCAACGATTTGCATCTGGCCGAGCCGGATGGCGAGTACGAGAAACAGCCCGACGACAGCGAGCCGCAGTACCCCGAGGTTGCCGTGGGGCCGGTTCCGGCTTGACCCGCCGGGTGCTCGGAAACCTTCGTCGAGAATGCTCATAGGCTTGAGTAATAGCTGCCGCGCTGAAGCGACATGCCCTGGCCGCTCCATCCTATAAGGCGGAGCGGTACGTACACGAGGCTGAGTAAAGCAAAGTCAAGGAACAGGCCGGGGATGAGGACCTGACCCATGATGGCCCCCGCCGTGGCATCGGCGCCGCCAACTACCGTGCCGAGGATCAGCAGCATTCGCAGCCAGGCGCCTGTGGCAAGGGTCGCGAGCAGCGTCCGCGCGTAATGGTTCAGGGGGATGCGCGCCTCCTCCAGATAGAGCCCTAGCGGCAGCAAGGGCAGGTACCCGAGCAGCAGAAGGGCCGGTGACCGGTCCGAGAGGAACCCGTACGCGAGGGCGGCGACCGGCACGCAGACCATCGCTCGCCGGGGGTTGCCGAAGGCCGTGACGATGACGAGCGTGAGCAACACGAACTCCGGCACCGCCGCTGACACGGGGAAAAGCGGCGCGACCGTCACCTGCCACATGGCCGCGAAGAGCGTCCCTAGAACGGCCAGGAGTCCTCTCATGGTCCGAGGTCCAGTGTTTCGGGGATGAAGCTAGTCAGGACCAGCACGGTCTCGGCCGTGGAGATGCGGACGCCGGGTTCGAGGGTGACCTTCTTGTAGAGGTCCTGATTGGTCCCGGAGACAGCGTTCACGCGGCCGATGGGGACGCCGCGCGGGTAGCTCCCGCCGAGGCCCGCGGTGACCAGGGTGTCTCCCACGGCGATCTCTCCCTGTGCCAGGTCAAACGAGAGGCCCCGGCCCGGTGTGCCGCGCACGCTGCCATCGGCGCCGGTGCCGAGGACCTCGGCGGTGACCCGGCTCTGCGTATCGGTAATGAGCCGCACGAAGGCGTTGGTCTTCGTGACCTTGGTGACCTTCCCCAGCAGCGTGCCCTTGGTCGAAAGCACCACCATTCCGGCCTGGACGCCATCGCCCTCGCCGCGGTCGATGGTTACGACATCGGTGAACGGCGAGGCGTCGCGGTGGACGATGTTGCCGGCGAGGTACTTGAGGTCCGGGTCGCCCTGGGTCAGGCCGAGTGCGTCCTGGAGGTCCTTAATCTGGGCAGCGTTCTGCTGCAGTTCGGCCACCTGGTTGCGCAGGTCCTCGTTTTCGAGGCGTAGGCGGTTGTTTTCGTCGCGCACAGAGCCGATTTCGCCGGCGTTCGAGAGGAGTCCGGCTACGGGCCGGAATGTGCCGTTGAGTACCTTTTCAAACGGGGAGGAGACCTGGAGGAACAGACCCTGGACGGGGCTGAGCACACCGACCTGCCCGACCAGCGCAAGGAAAAGCGCGAAGCCGATCATGGCCGCAACCCACCACGAATACCGTTGGAAGATCAGCATCTGATCACTCCCGGGGGCGCCCCGATGCTAGCGCCCCGGCCGGCGGGAGGCCAACTGGGACTGCACCTTGTTCAACAGTTCCGTCTCTTCCAGCACCTCGCCCGCTCCGCGAACAACGCAGAGCAGGGGGTCTTCCGCTACGTAGACCGGGAACCGCGTCTCCTGGCTGAGCCGGCGATCGAGCCCGCGCAGCATCGCGCCGCCGCCGGCGAGGGCGATGCCGTGGGCCATGAGGTCGCTGACCAGTTCCGGTGGTGTCACTTCGATGGATGAACGGACGGCCTCGACGATTGCGCTAATTGAGCCGGCGAGGGCGTCCCGGATTTCGACGGTGCTTACCTCGACGGACTTCGGCAGGCCTGTCGCCAGGTCCCGTCCGCGAATATCGATGGTTTCCTCGGGGTCCAGCGGGGCGGCCGAACCGGCGAGTTTCTTGATCTCTTCGGCCGTGCGCTCGCCGATGAGCAGGTTATGCACCTGCCGGGCGTAGGCGATGATGTCCTGGTCCATCTCGTCGCCGGCCACGCGGATGGAGGTGCTGACAACCATGCCGCCGAGCGAGATGACAGCCACTTCGGTGGTACCGCCGCCGATATCGACGATCATGCAGCCGGCGGCTTCCATGACGGGAAGGCCAGCTCCGATAGCCGCGGCCATCGGCTCTTCGATGAGGTAGCAGCTGCGCGCGCCGGCGTTGAGCGCAGCGTCGTGGACGGCTCGTTTCTCGACCTCGGTCACGCCGGAAGGGATACCGACCACGACGCGCGGCTGGGCCAGGAAGCTCCGGTCATGGACCGCCCGGATGAAGTAGCTGAGCATCTTCTCGGTCACTTCGAAGTCCGAGATTACGCCGTCCCGGAGTGGCCGGACGGCGATGATATTGGCGGGTGTGCGGCCCACCATTCGCTTGGCTTCGGCGCCGATAGCGAGGATTTTTTTCGTGGTCCGGTCGATGGCAACAACCGACGGCTCGTCGATCACGATGCCTCGGCCCTTGACCATGACAAGGGTGTTCGCGGTCCCGAGGTCGATCGCGATGTCGTGCGAGAGAAAGCCGAAAAGGCTACTAAGCGGATTGAAGAACGCCAAAGGCGGGAACCTGCCGTCGTCAAAGCGCCGCAGGCGTCACCGCCGGCGGCTTTCCAAGTATACGCGCCATAACCCGGCCCGGCGAATCTAGCCGAATTTGTGGTTGGCCTTTGGACGAGACCTTTTCCTAAGCGTCTGGCGTAGCTTCGAAGGCGCCGGGGCCCTCCGAAATCAGCCTTCCGAACTCCTCTTCGGTAATCGTCCGCACGCCGAGCTTCTCCGCCTTCGCCAGCTTCGTCCCAGCGTCCGCGCCGACCACGAGGAAGTTGGTTTGCTTGCTCACCGACGAGCCCACCTTGCCGCCCAGCTCGCGGATCTTGCCTTCCGCCTGCGTGCGCGACATCGTCTCCAGCCGCCCGGTAACCAGCATGGTGAGCCCGTCCAGGATGCCGCCCACAACCTGGGTCGATTCGTGGACGGGGTTGATTCCATGGCCCACCAGCCGCCTCACCAGCTCGCGGTTTTGTTCGCGCTCAACCCACGCCAGGATGCTCCCGGAAACCACCGGACCGATGCCCTCGATGGTCTGCAGATCCTCGGCGTCGACTTCGAGCAGCCCTTCGAGCCGTCCGATGTGCTCGGCAATCAGCCGGGCGGTTTCCCAGCCGACGTGGCGTATTCCGAGCGCGAGCAGCACGTTCACGAGCGGCCGCTTCTTGCTCGCCTCGATCCCGCTCATAAGGTTGTTCGCGCC
>CAZKZR010000183.1:0-6386 GCA_964557245.1 uncultured Anaerolineaceae bacterium
GAATCATTGGATTGAAGACTGAGGCATCGGCCCTGCACACGGAAGTGGGTGCTCGCCGGGGGCTTGACTCTCATCCAGCCGGAGACTCTATGTTCGCCCGCATGGACGTGGGAGCCGGGCCGAAATGATTCGCATTGGCGACTTCGCCCGCCTTGGACAGGTTTCCGTGGCGACGCTCCGTCATTACGACGAAATCGGGCTGCTGCGACCGGCCCGGATCGACGATTCGACTGGGTACCGGCTCTACGAGGTCGGCCAACTCTCCGCATTGAACCGGATCCTCGCACTGAAGGACCTCGGCTTTTCGCTCCCCCAAATTGGCGAGGTGTTGGGCGGTGTGAGCGTTGAACAGCTCCGCGGAATGCTGGCACTCAAGCATGCCGAACTGGCACGGACCATCGCCGACGAGACAGCGCGGCTCAAACGCATCGCCGCCCGGATCACTGAATTGGAACTGGAGGAAACCATGCCTGACTACGAAGTTGTCCTGAAGAACGTCCCCTCACTGCGCATCGCGTCCCGCCGCGTCACGATTCCCACGAACGACCAGGTGCCGGAGTACCTGGGAGCGGCGTTCGCGGAGGTGTACGGCTTCATACGTTCGGCGCGCGCCGCAGAAGCGGGTCCATGCCTGGCGATCTGGCACCAGGGCGCGGACGTATTCGAACAGGAAGAGGCGGAGGCGGCGGTGCCAGTGGGGTCGAGCGTGCAGGGAAACGATCGGGTGCAGGTGTACGCGCTGGAGTCCGGGCCAGTTGCCTCGGTGGTCCATCATGGACCGCTCGGGGGCATGATTCGGGCGCATGCGGCGCTGCTGAGCTGGATCGAGGCGAACGGCCACGAGGCGAATGGCACTTACCGCGAGGTCTACCTCCAGGAGCAGACGGACTCCACGGAGGGCGTGACCGAGATCCAGTATCCGCTCCGGGTCAGCTCTGACCTCAAAGGTGGAGCCGCGCGAGCACTTCCTCTAGACTCCCGCCACTGACTTTCGGGGTGGGTTATGGATATCAAGGGTGGCGTGGTCATCGTCACGGGCTCGGCGACAGGTGTCGGCGCCGCATGCGCGAAGATGCTCGCGGCCAAGGGCTGCAACGTGGTCATCAACTACACAAAAAGCGAAGCTGAGGCCAGGGAGACGCAGGCGGCGTGCGAATCGCTGGGCGCGGAGACCATCCTCTGCCAGGCCGATGTCTCGCTGGACGCTGATTGCCGGCGCATGGCGCAGGCCGCGATCGACAAGTGGGGTCGAATCGACGGGCTGATCAACAACGCCGGGACGACGCACTTCGTCAATCACGCGAACCTGGAAGGCCTGAGCGCAGACGACTTCCAGCGCATCTACGCCGTCAACGTCATCGGGCCGTACCAGATGACGCGCGCCGTGGCCGAACAGATGAAGAAGCAGGGCCAGGGTTCAGTGGTCAACGTCTCTTCCGTGGCAGGCGTCATGGGAGTGGGCAGTTCCATCGCCTATACGGCTTCCAAGGGCGCGCTGAACACGATGACGCTCTCGTTGGCGCGCGCGCTGGGACCGGAGATCCGGGTCAACACGATCTGCCCCGGCTTCATCCAGGGCCGGTGGCTGCGCGGCGGGATGGGCGACGACGCCTACGAGGCAGCGAAGGCGCACCAGGAACGGGCGACCCCGCTGCGCAAGGCGGGCACGCCGGAGGACATGGCCCAGGCCGCGGTCTGGTTCATCGAAGGGGCCGACCTGATCACCGGAGAGATCCTGATCGTGGACGCCGGCTCGCACCTCGGGTCCGCCCCGCTCATCGCCCGGTAGGGGCGCTGACCGGTGGAGCGGACCCGTAAACGAAATGCAGCATCAGCGGCGCTGTTGGCGTCGGCTTTGGCCGTAGGCTGTCTTGCGATTCTGGCCGCGCGGCCGGTTACGGCGGATGAGCCGTTCTTGAACCCGGGTTTCGAGACCTGGAGTTCGACTGAGCCAGCGAACTGGGACTTCAACGGCGGGACGTTTGCGAAAGCGGTGGGAGAGGGGAATCCCGGAAACGCAGTGCGTTGGACCAGCTCCGGCGGTACGCCTTCGATCGAGCATCTGCCCGCCGCCGCTGTCTCGCCCGGTTCCATCATCGAAGCTTCGCTGGACATGGCCGGCGACGGAAGTGCCCGCGTGCAATTCAAGGCGCGGTACATGGACGATGGGTTCCTCGTCATTACGACTCGAAACGGCAGTTCCCTTCCGGCATCGAACACGTTCAGCCCACTGACCTGGACGGATACCGCGCCGCCAAACGCCGCATACCTGAGCCTGATAGTCGCCTTCAGCGGGCCGAGCGGGGCAACGGCGCTCGTCGACAACGTTGGGCTGGTGATTTCGGAGGCGGAGCCGACTGCAACGCCGACCCCGACGAACACGCCGACACCGACGCCAGAGCCCGAAGAGACAGCGACACCAACAGCAACTCCCGCCGATCCCACGCAAGAACCGACTCCGCCGGGTGGCGGACCGAATCCGACGCGCACTCCGACTCCGACAAAGAGCGCTACTCCCACGCGGACCCCCACGGGGACGCGCACTCCCTCGCCGACGCGCGAGGCGACGGCCACCAAACCGCCATCCGGGGGCAGCGGGGGCGCCACGCCCAAACCAACGAATCCTCTCGCGACTTCCACGCCGACCGTAAAGCCGGGCTCGGGATTCGGAGGTTTCCTCGCGAACGGTGACTTCGAGGTCGTGACAGAAGGCAAGCCTGCCTACTGGGAGAAGTTCGGCGGGACGATGTTCGCCGACGGACAGTCGGCACATGGCACATACGCCGGCTGCTTGCAGTCGGAGACTGCCTCCACGAAATGGCTGTACCAGGTGGTCGGAGTTCAGAGCGGGTCCTGGTATTCGGCGACAGCCTCCGGCCGACTCTCGGGGAGCGGAGCCGTTTCCATCCGGGTTAGCTGGTACACGAGCCCGGACGGTTCGGGCAGCCAGATGGAGCAGGCGGAGAGCAACGTGAGTTCCGGCACAGCCTGGGCCGCCCTGGCGACGGAGCCGGTGCAGGCGCCGGACGGCGCCAATTCAGCGCGCGTCAGGCTGGTCCTCCAACCGTCAGGCAATGCGACGGCATGCTTCGACGATGCCGGGTTCTTCGATTCGGCGCCGGCTGCAGATGCGACTCCAGCCCCCACGGGGACCGCGCCGCAGGTGAGCGCGTCGCCGACGGCTGTTCGCACGGCCGCGATTCCTGGGACCACGCGCGCGTTGCCGACGAATGCCGCGGGCACGCCGGTGCCTTTGCCCTCGTTCGCGGATGGGGGCCCGGGGGCGTTACGCATTTCCGAGTTCATGTCCGATCCGAAGGAGACCGGCCGCGACGCGCCGTTCGAATGGATCGAGCTGGTCAACGTGTCCTCCGAACCTGTGGATACAGCCGGGTGGAAGCTGGGCGACAGTACCCGGCAACAGGTGATTCCTTCCGTTCTCCTCCAACCGCTGGAGTACCTGGTGGTCGCCGGCGGCGCCGCAGAGTTCCCCGACGGGGTGACTTCTGTGCGTCCGGAGGGCGGGGAGATCGGAAACGGCCTCGGTAACGACGGCGACTATCTCATCCTCAGGGCGCCGAACGGAGAGATCGGCGATGAGGTCTCGTACGGCTCAAACGTGAAGGTCTTTGACCCTGCGCCTGCGGCGCCCGGAGCCGGCGCCACGCTGGGTGTCCGGGACGCGCTTGCAGACCCCGCGAGTGAGAACTGGGCAGAGACGACCCGACCGACACCGGGCGAAGCCAACGAGTTTCCAGAGCCGGAGAAGGAAGTGGTTGCTGGAGAGAAGACGCGTGGGCCGGGCGCAACGCAGAACGCGGGAAACGCGCCGCTGTTCGCGGCGACCAGTGAACGCGAAGGCTGGAACCCGGCCTGGCTGGTGTTGATGCTGCTCGCCGGCACATCGGTTGGAGCAACCGGGATGCTCCTCGGTCCGAAGGTGCGTTCGGCGCTCAAAGCGCGGTGGGCGCGCTGGCGGAATTCAGCCTGACATCTGGCTGGTCGTTGGGTACGATCGGAGCTATCTAGACCTTGCATTCGGAGCCCCAACGTGCCCGTCGCTGCCCCAATAGAAGTGACCGATGGCAATTTTGCCATCGAGGTTCAACAGCGCTCGAAAGAGCTTCCCGTCGTCGTTGATTTCTGGGCGCCCTGGTGCGGCCCCTGCCGTGTGCTCGGTCCGGTCATCGAGAAGGTCGCCGGCGAGTACGACGGCAAGGTCGTGCTGGCCAAGCTCAACACCGATGAGAACCCGAAGATCGCGGCACTTTTCCGCATCCAGGGGATCCCCGCGGTCAAGGCGTTCAAGGACGGCAAGGTCATCGCCGAGTTCACCGGAGCTTATCCCGAGCCGCAGGTTCGAGCGTTCTTCGACAAGATCCTCCCGGGACCGGCGATTCGAGTCACGGATGAGGCGGAGGACTTCCTTCGCGCCGGCAACGTGGCGGCGGCCGAAGCCAGCTACCGCGCGATACTCGCGAAGTCGCCAAACCAACCCGACGCGCTGGTGGGGCTGGCAACGGTCCTCCTCTCGCGGGGCGATACGGAAGGGGCCTCTGAACTGCTCGAGCGGGCACCGGCCGACCGTCGCGCGAAAGTGATGAAGCACCGCATTTTCCTGGACGGGTTCGCGGCGAAGCACGGGGCGGAGAACCTGGAGGCAGAAGCCGCGGCCAGCGCCCGCGATCCGCGCGCCCGCTACCGCTGGGGGGTGATGCTGGCAGCCCGGGAGCGGTACACGGATGCGCTGGACGAGCTACTGGAGTCGATCCGGCTGGATAAGACTTTCGCCGACGGGGCCGCGCGAAAAGCGGTGCTTGCGGTATTCGACATCCTTGGGCTGGATTCGGACCTGACGCGCGATTACCAGCGTCGGCTCTCGAACGTCCTGTTCTGAGCCCAGAGGCGCCAATCGCCCTGGCTCACGGCGAACCGTGGGGGCGCGGCGTTTTTGCACTCGCTAATGAATCTCTAACAGTTGTTTCAATCGTAAAGGCGTTATCCGGACTCTGGACTGCCGCCAACGACCGCTCGGATGCCGGGTAAAGCTGGAGGAGATTGCGTTCATGACTAAAGTTTCGTCCTGGAGAAGGCGGGGAGCCTTCGCCACCACGGTGGCGGCCGCGCTGATTGGCGCCGGCCTCATCCTCGCTTCGGCGACCACCACGACGGCGCAGACGGCGCCATCCGCCACCATCAAGCCAATCACGCTGAGCGGCGCCGAGGAGAACCCGCCGGTCACGGCGAATGCAACCGGTTCGTTCAACGCTGTGCTGACCGACGGCAAGCTGGAGTTCGACCTGAGCGCTGTTGGGCCGAACCTTACCCAGGCGCACATCCACCAGGGTGCGAAGGGCGCGAACGGTCCAGTCGTCGCGTTCCTCTTCGGGCCCGCTGACCCTGCGGTCGGGGCGATTCATCCCACGGGAGTGCTGACCGTCGCCAACCTGGTTGGGCCTTTGAAGGACAACTGGAAGGGCTTCACCGATGCGATGGCGAAGGGGGAACTCTACGTGAACGTCCACTCCACCGCGAATCCGGGAGGCATGATCCGCGCTCAGATCCCGGCAACCACGCTTGCTCCGCTCCCGCCGAACACGGGTGAGAGCCCGGCATCGGGCGGCTCCAATGACTTCAACATCACCCAGACGGCGGGGATCCTGCTCCTGGTAGCGGCCGGCGGTTCGGCGGTGATGCTGCTTTCACGGCGTCGCGCATCCTGAAAACGAGCGCCACGTTCTCGCGAGGTGGCCGGGATTCCCGGCCACCTCTTTTCATTCCAGGACTATGTGATGACGATGCGAATTCGCCGCGGTTTAGCTTCAGGTGCCCTGATCCTGGTCGTTCTGGGGCCGGCCTGCGGCGGGAGCGAGAAGGCTGAGGCGCCGACTGCCCCCGCGAACGTGAACGTCGCGACCGCGGCCGCGAACGGCACAGCGACGGCGGCCCCAGCTTCGCCGGCCGCGACACAGGGGGTGTCCGTGACGGTGGCGGCCTCAACAGCGACGGGGACGACGAGTCCCGCGACGCCAACGACGGTTGCTACTTCGGCTGCAACCCAGGGAGCGAACACGCCCGTACCTCAACCAACGCCTGTGCCGCGGGCCTCAGCCGTGGCGCTGAGTTTTCGCGCGGCGAACCTGGCGTTCGACAAGACCTCGGTGCACGTCCCGGCGGGGGCGACAGTGACCGCAACAATGCAGAACGACGACCCCGGAATTGAACATAACCTGACGTTCAGTCTGCCCGGCCTGGCGCACGGAGAGACCTGCAAGGGGCCTTGCACGGCAACACAGACGTTCAATGCTGGCGGCGCCGGGAGCTACTTCTTCCTGTGCACCATCCACGACATGGTGGGAAATTTCGTGGTCGACCCGTAGCGGATC
>CAZKZR010000184.1:0-4927 GCA_964557245.1 uncultured Anaerolineaceae bacterium
GCAAGCGGGTGCTCGACGGGTACTACGGCAAGAGCCGGGCGGCGTTCTGGTTCGGGTGGGGCGCGCCGATCGCGTCGCCGGACGCGCGCCGATTCGCCGCCGAGACGTTCGCACCTGGCTCTCCGGGCCAACGGACGGTCGGTGGCGCTGGGGTCGCGGACCCGGCGAACAGCGCGGCGGTGGCGGCTGCTGGGTTCGCGGGCTTCCTGAACTGGGCCCATCCGTACAACGAGGTGTTTCGCAAGCGGTCGATCACTGGGCCAGACCCTTCACCGTTTTGGAACCAGCATCTGGACTATCTGCGAGCGAACACCGCTTAAGGCGTGGCCTCTGTGGCTTCGTCCAGCACTTCCATGAGGTGCATGACGCGAGCATCGATTCCGGCTTCGCGGACGGCGGCTTCATATTGCATCTGGCAGCCGGGGTTAGCGGTTACGATGACGTCAGGCTTCACCGCAGCGAACTGCTCGGCCTTGCGCCGGCGCAGTTGCGCCGACATCTCCGGCTGGACGAGCGAGTAGATTCCCGCTGCTCCGCAACAGACGTCTCCGCCGGTGGTTTCGATCCGGGTGCAGCCCTCGAGGCCGTCCAGGAGCGCGCGTGGCTGGTCCTTGATGCGCTGGGCATGGGCCAGGTGGCAGGCGTCCTGGTAGGTGACGTCGGCGTCGAAGCGACCGGGCGGAAGGCCAGAAAGCAGTTCGGAGGCGTCTTTCACGCGCGCGGAGAATGCGGCAGCGCGGGTGGCCCAACGGCGGTCCCTCGCGAGCAGGTCCCGGTATTCTTTCATCGCAGCGCCACAGCCAGCCGAGTTCACGACGATGGGACCGGCAGTGTTTTCGAGGGCGGCGATGTTCTTTCGTGCAAGCTTTCGAGCGAAGGCGAGGTCCCCATCGTGGGCGTGGAGGGCGCCGCAACAGCCCTGCCCCGGCGAAGCCTCGAGGCGAATGCCGGCGC
This sequence comes from uncultured Anaerolineaceae bacterium, assembly GCA_964557245.1. Classification (GTDB taxonomy): domain Bacteria; phylum Chloroflexota; class Dehalococcoidia; order Tepidiformales; family Tepidiformaceae; genus Amarobacter. The sequence goes on from CAZKZR010000184.1 coordinate 955, forward strand.
GCGCATAGACGCGCTCGGTTGCGCGGTGCACGTTCCCAAACAACTCTCCCATGATGCATCCGGTGAAGAGGACGCCGTCAGGGGCGGCAGCCGGCTCAGCATCGCCGGGCCGGTAGGGCTTGCCTACCTTTCGAGGCAGCTGAGCTTCCATTGAGCGGAGGCGACCAGACAGAAGCCCGGTCCGGCGAACGAGAACGCGCAGCAGGGAGTTGGTGTACCAGCGGGCCGGCGCCAGTGCTGAGGCGAGCACACGTGGGCGCGCGACTACGTTCCGGAGGAGGAACTTGCGGAACCGCCGCTCGTCCCGCTGCTTCGGCGCGGCGTGGTCCAACTGGGCGCGCGCGTGCTCCTGGATGCGGCCGTAGGGGACGCCGCTGGGACAGACGGCTTCGCAGGCGCGGCATTGGAGGCAGAGTTCCCAGTGATTTTGAATTGCGGGCGTGAGTTCGGTGCGGCCTTCGTCGATGAGCTTGGCCATGTGAATGCGGCCGCGCGGAGATTCCACCTCGAGGCCGGTTACGAGGTAGGTGGGGCAGGCGTTCACGCAGAGGCCGCAGTGGACGCAGCGGCCGAGGTCTTCGGCCGTGGGCGCTTCCGAAAGCAACGGCCAGAGGGGTTTGCCGTCAGATGCCACCGACGAACCTCCCCCGATTGAAGCGACCGCCCGGGTCGAAGGCGGCCTTCATTCTTCGCATCAGCTCGAATGACGCTGGTGGCTCACCCCAGGGATCGATGACCTCTCGGAACCCGTCAGGCATGCGTTCGACAATAACGGAGCCGCCATAGGGGGCGACCTCGCGCCTCAGGTTGGCGAGCAGGCCGGCGAGTTCGCGAGCACTTGGCATTGCGCCGGTGTTCCAGACGGCGCGGACGAATGCGCCCGCAGGGCGAGCTACGACCGTTGCTGGTCTGAATCGACTGAGGGCTTCGGCCGTCGAGGCCATGGCTGTTGGAAGTACCGCAACGCGCAGGGTGAGACCGTCGCCAGCTGCAAATCCAGCGTCTCGGAGGAGTTCATACGCGCCGGGCCGCGCGGGGGAGAGCTTACGTCCGGAAGAAACCGTGTGTGCTGCATTGAGCGCGTTCTCCGGCACGCGAAGGCAGACGCTGCACCGGTCTACGGATTGGAGGACGTCGAGGTATTCCGGGCGGATATCACCCGCGATGAAGCGATCCGCGAGAGCGAGGCCAGCGGCCGCGTTCGGCACGTCGCATTCCAGATTCAGGGACTCGGGCAATGGCAGTGTGCGGACCGCAACTGAGGTGATAATCCCCAGCGTTCCCAGCGAGCCAGTCCACGCACGCATCAGGTCGTAACCCGTGACGTTCTTTACGACTCGTCCGCCGGCGTGGACCAGTTCGCCGTCCGCACGCAGAACAGTCATGCCCAGGACGAGGTCGCGCGGAAGTCCATAACGGGAGCGCAGAGGGCCGCCCACGCCAACGGCCAGTGTTCCACCGAGCGTGGCAGACGGCCCATTGGGGGGATCGAGTGGAAGATGCTGACCGCTGGCCCTGAGCGAGTCGTTCACCTGTCCGAGCGTCATGCCTGCCGGAATGACGGCGGTGAGGTCTTCCGGAGAGTGGTCGACGATGCCGCCGAGAGCGCCCGCGACTTCGACGATGGCGAATCGGCCTTCGGGAGCGGCGCCGAGCGACAACTGGGTGGCGGCGCCCACTGGTATCAAGGTCACATCGCCAGGCTGGCGGACCAGCTCGCGCAGGTCATCGAGGGACGCGGGCCGGTGGACGGCCTCAGGCTGCCGGCCCGCGACTGTGTGGACGAACGTGGGCGCGTCAGACATACGCGTCTGGTCCCGCGGCAGCCACGGCCGCTGCCTGGTGAGCCATTTCGCCGCAGCCAGTGCCGGTGGGGAGGAGCTTGCAGGGGTTGAACGCGCCCCGATTTCCGAACACGGTGCGCAGACGTTCCATGTTCTCGACGTCGGTCTCGTTGTAGAGCCAGGGCATGAACATGCGCTTCTCAGCGCCGATGCCGTGCTCTCCGCTAAGCGCCCCGCCAGCATCGACGCAAGCCTTCATGATCTCGCTGCCGGCTTCGAGCACCCGGGCCGTAGCGCCGGGCGTGCGTTCATCGAAAAGGACGAGCGGGTGAAGGTTGCCATCGCCGGCGTGAAAAACGTTGGCGATGGGGATGCCGTAGCGCTCGGAAACTTCTGAGACGGTCTCCATCACATCCACGAGCTTGGAGCGGGGCACGACGCCGTCGAGGATGTAGTAATTCGGCGCCAGGCGGCCGAGTGCGGGAATGGCACCCTTGCGGCCCTTCCAGAGCATATCCCGTTCCTTCTGGCTGGAGGCGAGACGGACTTCTTTCGCACCGCGTTCGAGGCACTCTGCCCGCACACGGGTCGCTTGCGATTCGATGACTTCGGGCAGCCCGTCGAGTTCTACCAGGAGGACCGCGCCGGCATCCGGGGGATAGCCGCACTGGAGGCCCGCTTCAGCGGCTTGCAGGCAGAGTTGATCCATCATTTCCATGGCTGCCGGGATCATGCCGGCGGAGATGATCGTCGAGACGGTTTCGCTCGCCTGCTGAACTGTATCGAAGACTGCCAGGAGCGTGATGACGTGGGCGGGCGCCGGGACGAGCCGCACGATCACCTTCGTCGCGATGCCGAGCGTGCCCTCGCTGCCGATAAAGGCGCCGCGTAGATCGACGCCGAAGGCGTCCGGGACGCGGCCGCCGAGCCAGGTGACTTCACCGGCTGCGGTCACGACCTCGATGCCAAGCACGTGGTTCTGGGTCACGCCGAGGGCGAGGCAGTGCGGCCCACCCGCGTTTTCGGCGACGTTCCCGCCGATGGTACAGGCTTGCTGGGAACTCGGGTCCGGGGCGTAGAAGAGGCCGTGCGGGGCGGCCGCCTTGGAAAGGTCGAGGTTCGGTACTCCGGGTTCGACAACGGCGATGCGGTTCACCGGGTCGATTTCGAGGATGCGCCGCATGCGAGCGGTGGCGATGACAACGCCCCGTTTTGCGGGCACGCTGCCGCCGCTCAGGCCAGTGCCGGCTCCACGCGGCGTGATCGGGATATCGAAGCGGTTGCAGGCGCGTACAGCCGCGGCCGTCTCTTCGGCATCGGCGGGGAAGACGACGGCGTGGGGCGTGGATTTCTCGATCGTGCCGTCGAATTCGTAGACCGCGAGGTCCTCCGGACGCCATAGGACGTTGGCTTCGCCAACAGCCTCGTTCAGCGCGCGGATCAGCTCACGACGCGTCGGCATCGGCGCTCTCCGCGAGCTGGCAACCGCGGCACAGGCCGAAGATGGCAAAGTGATGCATGTCTGGAGCGAATCCGAAGTCCTTGCGGACGTTGGACTCAAGGTCCACGAGGTAGCGGTGCTCGATTTCGACGACGTGGCCGCAGGACGAGCAGATGAGGTGGTGGTGGGGCTCTTCCGGCGCCCATTCCCAGACCACGTCGCCGGCGCCCATGTCGGTCGAAGTGGCGAGCCGCATGCGCTTGAGGACGTCGAGCGTGCGATAGACGGTGCTGACGTCGACGAACGGGTAACTTTCGCGGACCTGGTCGGCGATTTGCGCGGCGTTGATGTGCCCGCCGGCGTGGCGAAGCGCGCGGACGATAAGCAGACGCTGGGGCGTCATCTTGTGGCCGGCGCGGCGCAGCAAGTCGGCGGTTTCGTCTTCGCACGACATCTACCGATCAGTCTACAGCCAGATAACGAGCCGGCCATCGCCGGTGAATAGCCACGGCGCACCTTCTACCCAGAGTTCCACCTGCGGTCTTCCGCCGTCGGTCGAGGAAATCGTTATCACGTCGCCGTCACGATCGATTCTTGTCGACTCGTTCGCCGCCTGGATCTTGAGAGTGACATAAGCATGGTCGAGACGCCCGATGAATGACACGTCGCCCGAGCTTCTCCGCTCAAGTGTCCAGGGGTTCGTGGAAGTCGAAATGTCGCCGACGATCGCTGGCCCAACGAGTTCCAC
>CAZKZR010000184.1:4937-6360 GCA_964557245.1 uncultured Anaerolineaceae bacterium
GGTGGCGTTGTTCGTTGAGGTTCAGAGCGAGGGTGGTTTGCGGTGTGCCGGCGGACGCGAAGAAAAGTGTGCCAAAGTTCTTCTGCGAGAGCGGGGTGGCGGTGCTTAACGAGGCCAGAGCCGTTCGGAGCTGGCTGGGGTCTCCGGACGTTGGGGCGGACGCGATTCTGATGTCTTTGAGTGCTTCACGCTCGATGTAAACGTTCTTCCCGTGAGAATCCCTGCCGTCCCCGCCGGTCTGTTCATCCCGGACAACCCAACCCACACCGACACCAATCGCCAAGGCGCCAAGCGCCGCCAGCAGCGCGTTGTGCACAGGTATCGACCGGGGCTGCCGCTCGAAGGGCGGTTGCTCAGGTTCTGGCGCCTCCGGCTGAGCTTCTTGCGGCGTGATGAAGTCGCTACGCTCGCGCAGGCCGCCCTGAGCGAGCATGCGCTCGATACGCGCTTTCACGTCGGCGGTGCTGATATAGAGGCGCGATGCGATTTCGGCGTCGTACCGACCCTCGCGGATCATTTCGAGGATCGCTGCATCGGTGGGGGAGAGTTCTTCGCCGCCCAGACCCGCTTCGTCCGTCATACCAGTACGTTCGGCTGTCCCCGGCGGCGCCAACACTGCCCGCGGCAACATCAGCTGCCGAAGATCTCTTCGTGGCCATCTCCGATGACGAATGGATAGCTGCTGCGCGTGCCCGGGCGGCGGCGGGCAACTGGGAACGCGATGCAGATACCGTGTTTGCCGAGCTGCGGGCGAGCGCGCCGGTGCGGCCAGCTGTTGAGGCATCCCTGCTCTGCCCCTACTGCGCCGGCCATCCGCCGCTCGCAGTCCTGGGCCGCTACGAGCAGCAGACGGTGACTCCGCTGCGGTATTGCAACAGTTGCTACGGGTTTTGGGCCGCCGGCGACGCACTCACAGCCGGGGTGGCATCTCCGTGGGATGACCATCCGGCCCTGTACGCGACGCAAGGCCCGAAGCGGTGCAGAGCGTGTTTCGGACACCTCAAGCCAGATGGGAACTGCGCGAAGTGCGGAAAGCCGCTTCCGCCGCTGGGCTGCCCGTCCTGCGGAAAGACGATGGAGCGGCTGGACCGCGAGGGCGTGACGCTGGACCAGTGTGCGACGTGCATGGGGGTCTGGTTCGATACCGGCGAGATCACGGCGGTGTTCAAGTTACAGCCGCCACAAGGATTGGCGGCAAGCCAGGTCGATGAGCACGCGACCGATGATGACCCGCCCGACTGGCTAACAGCCGCGATGATCGTGGGCCGAATGGTCTTCCCATTTTTGCCACTGTAGCGAGGGTCGCTTAGCAGGGGTCACTTGGACCCCGGGGACTGAGCCCCGCGCTTACTCGTTTTCGTTGCCCACCATCCAGAGGGCGGCGCCGATGGCGACTCCCACCGCGACTCCGACGGGCAGGTTG
>CAZKZR010000185.1:0-6346 GCA_964557245.1 uncultured Anaerolineaceae bacterium
GTCCGCGTGTACTCCAGGCTGCGCCGCAGCAGCGGCACGAGTTCATCCGTCCGCTCGAGCAGGGCGGCCGGCACTGCCACGAATTCCTTAGCCGGCGGCCATGCCGGGTCCCCGCGAAACAGCTCCGCCTCGTACTTCGCGATGAAGTCCTTCCGTTCGTCCGATGGCAGTCGCAGTCCGACAACTCCGTATTTGGAGATCATCGACCACATGTTCCCGTTCACCGCGGTGTACGCCGAACCGAAGTTGGACTTCGCCCCCTCGCCGGCGAGCCGTTCCAGCGCGCTCTGGTACAGCGCCAACTCCGGTTCTGGCACGTTGATGCGCCTCGCCGCGGCCACCTCAGAGCTTTCGCTTCCAGTAGTCGAGGATCACGTTGAAGCGGTCGACCCGGTGGCTCGGGCGGCCGGCCCGCGAAAGCTCGTGGTCTTCGTCCGGGAAGCGCACAAACTCGACGTCCTTCCGACGCTGCTTGAGGACAACGAACAACTGCTCGGCCTGGGAAATGGGGCAACGCAGGTCAACTTCGGAATGCAGGATGAGCACCGGCGTCTCGATGTTCTTCGCATAGGTGAGCGGCGACTGGCGAAGGACGGCTTCGAGGTTGTCCTGGATCGTCGCGTCCGCTCCGAGGTACTGCCGATTGAACGTCCCACCGATGTCGCTGGCGCCCTGCATGGAGTACCAGTCGTTCACCGCGCGTTCGCTGATGGCTGCCTTGAACCGGGTCGTATGGCCGATGGTCCAGGAGGTCATGAAGCCGCCGTACGACCCGCCCATGATCCCCAGGCGCTCCCGGTCGGCCCAGGGGGCCCGCTCAAGGGCCGCATCGAACGCGGACATAACGTCCAGGTAGTCTGGCCCGCCCATGTCCCCGACCACCGCGCGCGAGAACGCCGTGTCCTGTCCCGAGCTGCCGCGCGGGTTGCAAAAGACCACGCCGTAGCCCGCCGCCGTGTAAATCTGGAACTCATCGAAAAACGTCTCGCCGTACTGGCCGAACGGGCCGCCATGGACGTTGAGGATGACGGGATAGCTCTTCCCCTCCACGAAGCCCGCTGGCTTCATCAGCCAGCAGTCGACTTCCATCCCCGCGTCGGTCTGCACCACGAACTTCTCGCCCTGTTGCAGGTCGACTTCGTCCCGGAAAGCAGCGTTGAAATCCGTGAGCTGCCTCTTCGAGCCGGACTCCAGGTTCACCAGGTAAAGTTCCGCGGGCTTCTGCTGCGAATTCGCAGTGACCGCGGCCCGCAAGCCCGCGGCGTCCACGGAATACCAGGTCGCCATCGTGGCGTCTTTCGCCACCCAGCGCCCTTCGGCGTCCCCGCCGCCGATCCAGATCGATGTTTCCCCTCGGTCGGCCGCAACCGTCAGTATTCCTCCGCCCGTCAACCATTTCGGCTGGGCTACCGCTCCAGGAAGCCCTCCGGCCCCCATCTCTCGATCCAGCCCGCCCGATGCGTCTTCCTGGCCGCTCCCGTCAGAGGCGACGACACGGAGCAACCCGTTCGAGGGCCAGTCGGGATGCTGGATATGCGCGATCTTCGTCCCATCGGGCGACCACGAAGGGGCGCTCCGGCCCCCAGCCGTCTGCGTCACCTGCCTGGCTTCGCCGCCGGCGGAGGGGACGACCCAGACATCGCTCGCACTGTCGAATTCGCGGTCCTCGTGCCGTGCCGAGACAAACGCGATCTGCGTCCCGTCCGGAGACCACGCCGGCTGGGTGTCGTCCCAGTCGCCGTCGGTGGCCTGCGTGCATGCGCCACTCGCCACGTCCACGACGAAGATGTGCCGCCGCTGATGATACGTAAAGCCCTGTCCGTTGACCCGGTACTTCATCGAAGAGATGCGGCGGTAGGGCTTTGCTTTCTTTGGGTCAGGATCAGGGACTGCGCCGGTCTTGGCGCTGAACGCTACCCGCGTCCCGTCCGGAGACCATGCGGGGACTCCGGCCCCCAGTGTGAGGCTCGTCAGCACGCGCGATTCGCCGCCATCCGCGGCCAGCAGGGCGAGCTGCGGTTTGTCTTCGCCGCGTTCGGTGGTGAACGCGAGCCACTTGCCGTCTGGCGACCAGCGAGGCGAGCCGTCCCGCTTTGTGCCGGCTGTGAACTGCCGCGGTTCGCCCCCCGAGGAGTCGACCACCCAGATGGCCGAGCGGTATCCGTCGGTGTCCCGGTCCAATTGGGTGACGACCACCGCAACGCGGCTGCCGTCCGGCGAGATGTCATTCTCTCCCACCCACTTGATGGCATAAATGTCGTCGGGGGTCATTGGGCGCATGGCTCACTCCTCGCCGTGGTTGTGGGCATTCTGGCGTTACCGCGGCCCGAAAGACAGTCTCAGCCCTGCGATTCCTGTGCCTCAGGACGCAGCCGGGGCCATCCCACGTACCAACCGATTGCCAGTGCAATCCCTAGCCCGGCGAACGACACGACCGCTCCGGCGACCGCGTCGAGGATGAAGTGATTCCCAGTCATTACCACGGCGAAGAACATCGCGACCGGCCAGGCCACCGCAAACGTATAGGCCCACCACTTCCTCGATACCCACGCCACCACCACCCCGAGCAGCAGTGACCACCCGAAATGCAGGCTCGGCACCGCCGCGAACGGGTTCACGAACGCCTTTGCTTCCTGCGCGTTGTAGCCCACGCGGTCGAAGGCTGCCATCGTGTCGATGAACCCCGCGAACGGGATGAGCCGCGGCGGCGCGACTGGAAACAGCCAGTAGATCACCACGCCGATGGCTCCCGAGGCGAGGAAGGCGTTGCGTGTGATGAAGTACGCCTTCCGGTGCCAGGCGTAGAGCCACACAGCCACCAGGATCACGAGCGGCATGTGGCCCCAGAAGTAAATCCAGTTCATCGTCTTGATCAGCCAGTAGTGCCCCAGGATCCACGATTGCAGTTCGAGCTCGCGGTAGATTCCGAGCCGCTGTTCGAGCTCGATAAGGTTGAATCCTCGCACCATCGCTTCGCCCGCCCGGTCCACTACCGCTCCCCGGATCGCGAAGTAAATGAGGAATGAGACCACGACCACTACGATTTCGTGAATTCCAAGCCGGCCGGTCATTTCCCATGCCCGACGGGCGCGCGATTGCACAGCGGCTGTCGTCACGCCTTCAGGGTAGCGCCCGGGCCATCGCCAGCAACTCCTCGTGCTTTGCTCACGATTTATAAGCACCTATAAACTCTCGTCACGGCCGGAGCCTCGGTCCGTCTGAAGGGGTTGTGGGTATATGGAATTTCAAGTCATCAGCGGTGACATCAGTGGGGCGGCGGCTGACGCCGTCATCGTGAACCTCTTCGAAGGCGTAACCACGCCCGGTGGCGCCACCGGGGCGGTAGACGCGGCGCTGGACGGCGCGATTACGAAGCTCATCGCCCAGGGCGATATTCGCGGGAAGAGCGGCGAAGTAACCATCATCCACACGTTCGGGAAGTTGACTTCGCCCCGGGTCGTGGTCGCGGGCCTCGGGAAACAGAAGGACTTTGACGTGGACGCCGTCCGCAATCTCTCCGCGAACCTCGTGCGTTCGCTCCGCAAGCCCGGCATCAAGTCGCTCGCAACAGTGGCCCACGGCGCCGGGATCGGCGGCCTGGAGCCCGAGGCGTGTGCCCAGGCTGTGGCCGAAGGTAGCCTCCTCGGCTCCTACCGATTCCTCAAGCACAAGGCCAAAGACGACGACCGTACCGACATCACGTCCGTGACAATCGTCGAACACGATGCAGCGAAGCTCCCGCTGATGAGCGCTGCAGCGGCCCGCGGGGTCACGCTCGGAGAAGCGACGAACCTCGCCCGTGACCTGGCGAACGAGCCTTCGAACCACCTCACGCCTTCCGACCTCGCCGCTGTCGCCGCCGACATAGCGCGGGACAACGGCCTCGAGTTAGAAGTCCTCGAGCGCGCTGACATGGAAAAGAAGGGCATGGGTTCGCTCCTCTCCGTTGCGAAGGGAAGCGCGCAGCCGCCGAAGCTCATCCGGCTGTCCTATCGCGGGCGAGGCGGCGAAGGCTACGATCTGGCGCTCGTCGGCAAGGGCATCACCTTCGACACCGGCGGTATCAGCATCAAGCCTGCCGCCAACATGGAGGCAATGAAAGCCGACATGACTGGCGCCGCCTCGGTCATCGCGGCCATGGGCGCTATCGCGAAGCTCGCCCCGAAGGTGAACGTCGTCGGCATCGCCCCCTGCACCGAGAACATGCCGGGCGGCAACGCCACAAAGCCGGGTGATGTCGTTTCCGCCATGAACGGGCGTACGATCGAAGTCATCAACACCGATGCGGAAGGCCGGCTCGTGCTCGCCGACGCCCTCTGTTGGGCGAAGGAGCTCGGCGCGAAAAACATCATCGACGTCGCCACCCTGACTGGTGCTGTCACCACCGCCCTCGGGGATGTGGCCTATGGCCTCATGACGAACAACGACGCGTTCTGCTCGAAGCTCGAAGCCGCGGCATCGGCCGCGGGCGAGAAGACCTGGCGCCTGCCCATGTGGAAGGAATACGACGACTTCATCAAGAGTGACGTGGCCGATTGCAAGAACTCCGGCACCCGTGGCGCGGGCACGATCGTCGGCGCGAAGTTCCTCGAACCCTTCGTTGGCGACACCCCGTGGGTGCACATGGACATCGCCGGGGTCGACATGATGTCCAGCGATAAGGGCTGGGTGAGCAAGGGCGCAAGCGGTTACAGCGTGCGGGCGATGATCAATCTCGCCCTTGCCATGGCCTAGGGTTCTAGCGCCGAGCCGAGCGGCGCGGTCGGCACCGCCTCGTTGTGGAAGTGCCTGGCCTGCAAGCTCCGCACTTCCGGGACGAGCAGCACAAGCGCGGTCGGGACGATGATCAGCGCGACGCCCAGCCACAGCGTGGCATCCACCCCGATCGCGTCTGCGATCGGTCCCGCGGCGACCAGCCCCACGGGTGAAAGCGCGACCGAACCCAGCGCGTCGTACGCGCTGACCCGCGAGAGCGCCTCCGGCGCCACATGCTCGTGCAGCGCCGTGTACCAGAACACCCCGAACAGCTCCATGCCGGCGCCGTTCACCGCCGCAGCGGCGACAACCGTCGGTAACGGCAGCCCCGCCGCGAGCGCGGCAATTGGCAGGGCGTTCCCGAACACCGCGAACGTCGCAACGAGGATCGGCCGCGACGGATGCCACTTGAGGGCGATGAAACCGCCCACCATCAAGCCGATAGACTGCCCGGCCAGCACCGCCGCCCAGGATCGCGCACCGTTGAAGTCTCGCTCCGCAACCACAGGCCCCAGCACCATGAACGCCCCGAAGAAGCCGACCAGCATGATCGTGAACTGCACAACGATGGTCCAGAGCCACCGGTGTGCCGTGAACTCCGTCCATCCGGCCCTCAGGTCAGCGATGATGCTGCTCCCGGCGGCGGCCGCAGCCTTGATTCCTCGCATCTGGCTCAGCAACGCGGCGGCCACAAAGAACGTCGCAGCGTCCAGCGCAACCGTCCACCCCGGATTGAACGCCGCCACCGACGCCCCGGCGAGAGCGGCGCCGAGGATCATCGTGACGTTCGTGCCCAGCCGCAGGAAAGCGTTCGCCGGCTGCAGTTGCTGTGCGGGCACCGTCAACGGCACGACTGCCGTGTCCGCCGGATAGAAGATGGCGAAAGCCGCGCCGTTAATTGCTTCCAAAACCACCAGGTGCCAGATCTCTGCCGCGCCGCTGATAAGGAGCGCCGCCGCTACCGCCTGCGAAGTCCCGGCGACAAGATTGCTGCCCACGAGGATGGCGTTGCGGGGGAGCCGGTCCGCTATCACACCTCCGAGTGCGAGAAAGATGACGTTGGGAACCATTCGCGCTGCAAGCACGATGCCGAGGGCTGATGCCGAATCCGACAGATGCAACACGGCGAACGCCAACGCGATCGGCGCCATGGCGTTCCCGAGGAACGAGGTGCAGCGTCCGAAGAACAGCAGCGAAAAGTTCGGGATCGCGAGGAGCGATGTCGCCTGGCGCATGGGAGTGGAGAAGAGTATCAGAAGGTTGCCCGCTGCCCCAATCCTGTCTCAGCATCAGCACCCGGAGTACAATTCCCCTATGCAAGTAGGGCACCTGGGAGTCGACTCGGAAGTACTGCGCGCGTTCTGCGAAAAGTGGGGCGTCGCGGAACTCGCCGTGTTCGGCTCTGCTCTGCGAGACGACTTTCGGCCAGACAGCGATATCGATTTCCTGGTGACCTGGGCGCCTGGTGTGAAACGGACATACTGGGAAATGTGCGAAATGAAGGACGAATTGGCCGGGATCTACCACAGGACAATCGGACTGGCCCAGAGGCAACTTGTCGAAGCGGACTTCAACCCCATTCGCAAGGGAA
>CAZKZR010000186.1:0-6318 GCA_964557245.1 uncultured Anaerolineaceae bacterium
ACGAGAGCCCACCCAGGCAGTAGGTGTGCGTGATCTTCACGTGGGTGCGGTGGATACGGGTGGGGTGCAGGTGGAGGAAGACGTTCGTCGCCACCACGAGCATCTGGTTACGCGGGGTGTTCGGATAACCGGTGCGGAAGATGGACTTCCACACGTAGTTATGGAACATCTTGTCGTAGATCTTGTCCGCGATCGTCGGCTTGGTAGGAGATTCAACGGCCATGGCGCATTACCTCTGCCACCAGGCGCCAAAGGCAACCATGATGGCCAGCGAAACGACGATGGTTATCCCAACAAAGACAAGCTCGAGCGTCTCGGCGAAGTCGTGCGGAAGATTTGCAAATTCCAACGGCCGGCCTCCCCTCTGATTCCCGGGCGCGACAAAACCCGGGCCACACGACTTTGTGAATCGCGTAGCAAGGCGAGTTATACCATCGCCCCCAGAGGCGATCAAACCTGCGGCGGCCCTGTTAACCCCTTCGCCGGTAAGCCGCGCGGCGCGGGTGGCCGGAGGGGCTCGCCGAGAGCGGGTTCGCATCAACAGTTCGCATTTGCTCCTTCGATTGAACGACGATTTTCCGCGTCCCTGGAGCACACTCCGCCCCTCACGGGAGGACACGATGGCACACGCGACGATCAACGGAATCCAGCTGTTCTATGACGAGCACGGCTCGGGCGAACCGGTGCTGCTGCACCACGGCTATACCGGCTCCCACGACGCCTATGACGAGGTGGTCCCGCACCTGGCGAAGCAGTACCGGGTGTTCCGAATGGACGGGCGCGGAGCCGGCGACAGCGACCGTTCGGCGAGTGGCCACTCCATCGAGCAGTACGCCGCCGACGTCATCGCCATGGCGGACTTCCTCGGGCTGGACCGGTTCACCTATGTGGGTCATAGCATGGGAGGCGTAATTGGCTACGAGCTGGGCCTCAGCTATGCGCAGCGGCTGAACAAGCTCGTCCTCATCGCGCCGGCGCCGGCCGATGGAGTGAACGTGCCCGCTACCTTCCGGGAACGCGCCCAGAAGCAGCATTACGGCAAGGACGCCCCCCGCATGATCGAGGAATCGATGATCCTCAGCGCACAACCGCGCTCCCGGGACCTGGTGGAGGCCCGGATCCAGCGCGGCCTGAGCGTTTCCGACGCCCACTACGAGGAGTCCTGGGAGGCGCTGGTCAACTATCACAAGGGTGACCGGCTGCCGACGATCAAGACTCCCACCCTGATGGTGGCCGGAGCGGCCGATGGACTGCTTCCCGCGAACCTTGCCGATTTCCAGCGCCTGGGCAACGCGACGCTGCACGTCTTCAGCAGGGTGAGCCACGGGGTGCCGTACGAGATCCCGGACGAGTTTTCGGCCGTGGTTTTGGACTTCCTGGAGCACGGCGTGGTCACGGCCGCCAGCCTCCAGGTGAAGCTGCGGGAGATGATGGCCCCCGCCTGAACGTAAACCGGGGCTTGAAGAGGGTTTGGTACTATTTGCATGGTGACCACGAAAACCCCTGAGCCCCCGCACCTGGCCGAAGAGCAACTGGACCCGGAGCAGCCGATGCTGCCTGCCCCGGAAGAAGTGGTCTTCCGCATGCGCCAGGCGATTCTCGGCGGCGAACACTGGTTCGAAGCGTTGCTGGACGGCGTGGCCCGCTGGCGCGTGCCGGAGGAAGAGATCGGCAGCAGGCACTTCCAGTACCTGATCCACGGCGAGGCGTTCGATTGGCTGTTGTTGGCCGAACGGCTGCTGGACGAAGTACCGGACCTTGTGCCGCCCGCGGAGCGCGATGCTCTCCTCTGGGAGAACCAGTGGCCGCTCGACATCGAGGACCACGAGTTCGCCGCACGGCTGGGCAAAGCGAAACACAGCGCTCACCTGAACTTCCAATACGGCGTACTGGTTGAGCAGGCCCTGCAACTTTCGATTGAGGAAGAGATCCACAAAGAGGGACGAAGCCGGGCATGGGGCGTGGACCTCCGCGCCGACGAGACCATGTTCCAGCGGGTGTACGGCCATTCCCGGGAGGACCTCTTCGCGCTGCATTACCAGAGCACGGGCCGGATGCTCCGCCAGGACGTTCCGCTGGCCGATTGGAAGGCCTTCACGTACTGGTTGTTCAAATTCCGGCTGAAGTGGCAGGACAAGGCCCGGGTGGCGAGCGACACGCGCAAAGGGCTGGCTCAGTTGACGCTGATGGAATTGCAGGTCAGCAGCCGGCGGCGCGGCGGCCGCCTGAACGAAGCGGATTTCGCCGAGCGATACACCTCCGAAGCGCCCGCGCGAACGCGGCGAGCGCCCGTGGCGGTCGGCGAGTAACTCCTCGCATACACTTTTTCAGTGGCTGTTACGCATCGCGAACTGACGAGTGCCTTCCGGGAAGCTGGATTCGAACTCTGGCTGGTTGGCGGCGCCCTGCGTGACGAGTTGCTGGGCGTGGCGAGCAAAGACATCGACTACGCGACCAACGCCGACCCTGACGCTGTCGAAGCCCTGGTACGTGGCCTCGGGGCGAGCGTGACCACCGTGGGCAAGCGATTTGGGACCATCGGCGTGCTTGTGACCGACGGCGAAGCGGCTGACTGGAGCGAAATCACCACGTTTCGAGGCGATTCGTACTCGGCCGGCACGCGCTGGCCGGAGGTGACGTTCGGGCGGGAAATCGGGGAGGACCTCGCTCGCCGGGATTTCACGATCAATGCAATCGCACGAGACGCCTTCAGCGGCGAACTGCGCGACCCATTCGATGGGTCTGGCGATGTGGCCAGGCGGGTGATCCGCGCAGTGGGAGAACCGGTGCTCCGGTTTCGCGAAGACCCGCTGCGCATCCTTCGGGGGATCCGGTTTGCCAGCCAGCTCGGCTTCGAGATCGAGGCGGGGACGTTCGCCGGAATGCGCGAGTGCGCCGGGCTGCTGGCCAGCCTGAGCCAGGAACGCATCACCTCTGAGCTGGACAAACTCCTGCAGGGTCGGGAACCGGCGCGCGGGCTAAACGCCCTCCGAGAGACCGGCGCGCTGGATCTGGTGCTCCCCGAGCTACGTTCGATGGCCGGTTGCGAGCAGAACCGGTTTCACCGCTTTGACGTCTGGGGGCACACGGTCGCCACGGTGGAGGCGATTGACGCGCCGGCCCCCAGCCGCCGGTTGCGGCGCTGGACCGCGCTCCTGCACGACCTGGGCAAGCCCGCGGTCCGGCATGTGAAAGCGAACGGCGAGTGGGGCTTCTACCGGCATGAAACCGTGGGGGCGGAACTCGCCGCGGCGTTGCTCGACCGTCTCAAGCTGGGCAAGCAGGAGTCGCTTTCGGTGACGTTGCTGGTTCGCCGCCACATGGACCGGCCGGACCCCGGAGATTCGCGGTCGGTACGGCGGTTCATGTCGAAGGCGCCCGGCCACTGGCGGGATCTCCTCGCGTTGAAGCGCGCTGACAACGCGAGTCACACGTACGACGACACGGCGTACCACGACGCGCTGGAAATCGCCTGTGAACGTATGGAACGCGAAGAAGCGGATCGCCTGCGGGCGGAGAGCCCGCTTTCGGGCGATGACCTGGTGCGGCTGTTCGAACGGGAACCGGGCCCCTGGATCCGGGTGGTCAAAGACCGCCTGAGTGCGCTGGTACTGGACGGAGAGCTTGCGCCGGGGGATACGGCGGCGGCGGAGCGTATCGCGCGCCGATTGATGCACCGCGCTTAACCGCGCGCGTCAGGCGCCGCTCAGGCGCCATCCATCGGCCAGGCCAACATCCTCCGCCGTCGAGCGTTCGTAAGCGCCGAGAACGGAGAGCAGGATGTCCTCCAGCCGGGCGCGCGTCCATTGTCCGGTGCGGCGCTCCGGGCCGGCGGCGACGATCGCTCCGCCGCGGCCGGTGGTGACCGTCGCCGAGATGAACCAGCGGCTTGAACCCGAGCGGCGGCGTTCGCCGAGGCCGAACGTGACGGTGTAGCTCTGGGCCAGCGTGAGGGAGAAGGCGTGGAAGTTTGTCGCCGTGCCAAGCTCTGGGAGTAGGGCGATATCCAGGCTGTCGCCGTAGATTCCCTTGATATCGGCGGCCGAGCGTTGCGCCCAGCCGTACATGGTCTGGAGCAGGCCAAGCTGGGAATCGAAATCATGCGCGGAGGCGAGATTTCGCAGCTGGCGCCGTTCCAACCAGGAATCGCGCAGCATTTCGACCCGAGCGGCGAAGCTGTTTCCGCTCACAGGCACTCGCCCTCACCCGGGATTCGGGGCCGGAGCAGTTGAAGCACATGCAGCAAGAGCGGTCCACCTCCCCAGGCCAGCCTCACCACCGGAAACGCTACCCGCGAGGTGTTTCGAGCGATTTGCCGCCGGGTTGCGAGAGTGTTTCCGGCCTCACACTGCGCGTCCCCTTTTCGGTCAGTTTCGGTGATGCACGCGACAGATCGGCCTGCCCGGTGCTGCAACGCTGGATACAGCACATCTCTGAATGGAGACCCCACTCATGTTCTGTCCCAACGGTCACGATAAGTTCGTCATCGGTCCGGAGTATCTGCCGGGCCGCGTCGCCGCCGTCATGACCTGCCTGCAGTGCGGCGAGCGTTTCGACGCCTATGCTGTTTACGGGCTGCCGATCCGGCGGGAGGCGCGCATCGCTGCGTGAGTGCCCAGTACAGGCAAAGGGACGGGTGACGTAGCATGCACCAAACGTGTCCGAAAAACTGCTCTTTGCCTTTGCAATCATCACCGGCGTAGGCGTGGCCGCGCTCGTCCTCAGCGTCGCGCATTCGAAGGCCGCGGCTGGCGGGCTTGGCGTTATCGCCGGGTACTTCGTCTGGGGCGAACTCGGCGATATCTTCCGGCCCGCAGCACAGCCAGCTCACACGGAGCCGGGAGTCCCGCTGCTTGCCAATCCGAAGGTCCGCCGCCGTCTGCTGAGCTTGCTGGCGCTGTTCGGGGCCGGCGCCCTGATCAGCGTGGAGTTCATCACCGGCGACCTCGATGTCGAAGACATCCGCGAGTGGATACGGGACCTCGGTTTCTGGGGGCCGATCCTGCTTATCGCGGTCCTGGCCCTGGCGATGGTGGTGGCGCCGATCCCGAACCCGCCGTTCATGATCGCCGCGGGCATCGCCTGGGGCACGTTCCTCGGCGTGGTGTATGCCGTCATCGGACAACTCATCGGCTCGATCATCATCTTCTGGCTCTCCCGCAAATTCGGCCGGAAGCTGATACCGCGACTGATCGGCGATGCCGGCGCCGAGCGAGTAGACCGGTTGGCCGGGCGCATGGGGCCGCAACTTGTGTTCTGGTGGCGAATGATGCCGGTTTCGTTCGACTTCGCGGCCTATGCGGCCGGGTTGACCACCATGTCGTTTCGCCTGTTCGTCCTGCTCGTACTCGTCGGATCGATCATTCCGACGACGGTGGTGGTGGGTTTCGGCGATTCGTTCGGTAAGAGCTGGCAGGCGCTGGCCGTGACCGGCGGACTCATCATCCTCGCGATGGGCGTGCTTTCAGCGGTGCTGTACCGGACCTTCCGTGACGAGGTTGGCCCGCCGAAGGATGCGCTGCGCAAGCTGCTGGGCGCGGAAGACTAGGCGGACTCGGCACGCTGGTGTTCGGCGGCGTGCGCGATCTGGGACATCGCGTGGTCAACTACACGCGCGACGGAGTCATCGAGATGGCTGGTGAAGTGCTGCCGGACGCCCCGCATGTGGACGGTCGATGCATCCCGCAGCCGTTCGAGTCCCGCCGGGGTTAGGGTGACCCAGCGGCCGCGCCGGTCATCCGGGTCCGCGGAGCGCGTGACCAGGCTGGCTGCGCACATGCGATCGACAAGCCGGGTGAGACCGCTTTTGCTGAGCAGCACTCGCTGGGCGAGTTCGGTCATGCGGAGACGGCCGCCTTCGGCTTCCTGCAGCTGCACGAGCACGTCGTACCAGGCCAGGGGAAGTTTTTTTTCGCCCTGCAACTCGCGCTCGAGGATCTCGGTGACTCGCGCGTGAGCCTCAAGAAAAGCCCGCCAGGCACGCAAACCCGCTTCTTGTTCCACGGATGCATCATCCGGGCTGTGAAGCCGCCGGGCAATGCCGGGCGGCTCCACCAGCGGCGGCGCTGCTATTCCCTGGCGATTTCCGCCATGAGTTCGATGGCGTTGTCGTCACCGGCGACGGTGATGCCGGTCAGGCCGCAATCCCGCCAGGCGCGGTAGCGCTCGCGGATGCGGTCCGGGGGCCCAACGAGTGCGCCGTCGTCGCAGAATTCGTCGGGCACGGCCTCGATCGCTTCGCCCTTCCGGTGCGCGAGATAGAGTTCCTGGATGGTCTTCGCCGCATCGCCGTATCCGCGCCGGACCATCATGTCGTTG
>CAZKZR010000187.1:0-6300 GCA_964557245.1 uncultured Anaerolineaceae bacterium
CCTCGGGCTCCGTACATCGCGCCCCTGGCGATCGCCTGCAGGACGGCGGGCACGCCCGGTTCGGCCGGCAGAGCAAGCGCGCGGTCCACCGCTTCTCGGAAGGTCGCGGACATGTTGGAGCCGGTATCGCCATCCGGGACGGGGTACACGTTGATGGCGTCGACCGCCCTGGCCGACGCTCGAAGATGGTCCGCGGCCAACGCGAACACACGCCGCAGCGCGGCGCCGTCCAGCGCGTCGACCATGGGGATGGGGGTTGTCACAGGCAAACCTCGGGGAAGGCCGTTTGGCCGTTACCGAATCCGGGTGATAGCATGGAGGTTCTGATTCTCGCACGTAAGGAAACATGACGCATGGCAAGTGGCGCCTGCGATGTCTGCGCAAAGACAACGATGTTCGGCCGGCATATCCGCCATACCCATGGCGGCCGCTGGGAACGCAAAGCCGTGAAGAAGTCTCGCACGTTCAAGCCGAACGTGAATAAGCAGCGCATCTTCATCGGTGGCGAATCCATCCGCCTCAACATCTGCACCCGCTGCCTCCGCACGCTGGTCAAGTCCTAACGCGCTCGCTTCGTATCCAAGGAAAAGGCCCCGGAAACGGGGCCTTTTGCGTTGCCACTCCATCTTCTCCCGCCTGGCGCGCGGGTTTTCCCTCTGATCGCTAAGGGATTAACACCCCCTCAACGGGGCTTCCCCCGATAACTCCGCCAGAGCAGCCTCCCCAGAATGGTGACAACTCTTCGTGGGACGAGGCCGCCCGGATGATCCAACTGACACGCATTGATGGAACGGTCTTCTACCTGAACCCGGACCTCATGGAGCTGATGGAAGCTACCCACGATACGCACGTCACCCTCACCAATGGGCACCGCTACGTTTGTGCTGAAAAGCCGGACGTCATCATCAATCGAATAGCTGACTTCCGCCGCATGAGCATGGGCGCCATCCGGAGGAGTGCCTGATGGACCTCGCAACCGTTATCGGCCTTGCCCTCGCCTTCGGCGGCATCATCGGCGGCAACGTCCTCGAAGGCGGCAATCCCGCCGCCCTCTTCAACGTCCCGGGCCTCATGATCGTGTTCGTCGGCTCGTTCGGCGCACTCATGATCTCCCAGCCCCTGAGCGTGATGATCGGCCTGCCCAAGTTCATCCTCAAAACCATCATGGGCGGCGGAGCCCACAATTCCGCCGAAACCGTTGACCTCTTCGTAACCATGGCTGACAAAGCCCGCCGCGAAGGGCTCCTCGCCCTCGAAGCTGATGTCGACAAGATCCATGACACCTTCACGCGCAAAGGCGTGCAGCTCATGATCGACGGCACCGACCCGGAACTCCTCCGCGAGATCATGGAGATCGAAGCGGATGCCATGAAGCACCGGCACGAAGGCAACTTCGCCGCGCTCGAATTCCTCGGCGGCATCGCGCCCACCATCGGCGTTCTCGGCGCGGTTATGGGCCTCATGGGCGTTATGGCCCACCTGGACGAACCCGAACACATCGGCCCCGGTATCGCCACGGCATTCGTCGCCACGTTCTACGGCGTGTTCACGGCGAACGTGCTCTACCTGCCGATGGCCAAGAAGCTCTCGAACAACTCCAAGCACGAACTGCACGCCCTCAACGTAGTTATCGAAGGGCTGATGTCTATCCAGTCGGGCGATAACCCGCGCATCGTCCGCGAAAAGCTCGAGGGCTTCCTCCAGCCGTCCGAGCGCCAAAAGAAAGATGACTCGATGCGGGACGCGGCATGAGCAAGAAGAAGGCTCCCGAGCCGGCACACGCAGAGAATCACGAACGTTGGATCGTGTCCTATGCGGACATGCTCACCCTCCTGTTCGCGCTCTTCGTGGTGCTCTACGCCACCAGCGATGCGAACCCGCGCAAGTTGCAGGCGGTGCACAACTCCATCGATGCGGCCTTCAGCATCGGCGTCCTCAACGGCTCCAACGGCTCATCCGCGGTCCTCAACAACGGCGGCGGCATTACCCCGAGCCTGGCCGAAATCAAGTCCAACAACATGGTCGCGCTCAGCAACACGCTCAACGGCTTCGCTGAGGAGAACAACCTGCAGGGCAAGATCCAGATTCGCAGCGACGCGACCTCGATCACCATCAGCCTCGCTGACAACCTCCTCTTCGATTCCGGCAGCGCCGACCTCAAGCCCGGCGCGCAAGACGTCCTTCTCCAGATCGCTGACGCGCTTCGCGGACTCCCCAACGAAATGCGCATCGAAGGCCACACCGACAACGTGCCCGTGAACAGCCCGGACTTCCCCACCAACTGGGAGCTCTCGGGCGCTCGGGCTTCGCACGTCCTCCGCTTCCTGCGCGAACAGGGCAAGCTCACCCAGAACGACCTCTTCTTCGCGGGCTACGCCGAGACCCACCCGATTGCGGACAACGGCACGCCCGAGGGCCGCGCGCTCAACCGGCGCGCGGACATCGTGATCCTGTACCCAACCATCGAAGAACTGAACAAGTCACTCCAGGGCGCGAAGGGAAACTAGCATGCTGAAAGACAAAAAGGTTATGGCTGGCGGAGCGGTGCTCTTCCTCTCCGCGTTCTGGTTCTACATCAAGCCGAACTACATGGATGCCAAACCCGCTCCCGTCATCACCCAGGAGCAGATCGATGCGTCGCCGCACCCGACGGTGATGCTCGGCAAAGAGGTCACCGTTGGCGGCCATGCCGCCGGGAACGCGCCCGAGGGCCTGGTCCTGAATCTCAAGGCGCCGGCCAGCGCTCCACGTTACGTGAAAGCCATCATCGCCCTCGAATTCGAACGCCCGGAAGACCCATGGATCGGGGTTACCGGCGACGCGCTCACCGCGAAAAACATCGAGTTCACGCACCACCTGGAACACGAGATGCCCAAGATCCTCGACGCGGTTGCAACGGTCTTCGCTTCGAAAACCGCCGATGAAATCGCCACGGTCGAAGGTCGGGAAGAACTCAAAGGCGCCCTGATCGAAGCCATCAACGAACACCTCCCCGAAGAGAAGGTCGAAACCGTCTACTTCGAAACGCTCATTACGCAGTAAGGACGCCGCATCCATGCCAGCACCACAGGAAGTCCTCAGCCAACTGCTCTCCGCAGCCCAGGCCGAAACCCTCACCGCCACCGGCCGCGAAGGCTGGGACGCGGCTGCCTCCGCACTCCAGGCTTTCCTGGGTTCGGCGCCCGGAGTCGGCGAGGTAGACGCCAAGCTCGTCATGCCCGATGAAATCACGGGCAACTTCGCGGATCCTCACCTCTCCGTCACGCTCGAACTCTCGACAGACCAGGACCAGACCGGCACCGCCTACCTCGTCCTCCCCACGGCCGTAGCAGCGATGTTCCTCGATTCCCAGGCCGATAACCCGGAAGACGAAGAGCAGCAGACGGTCGTCATCGCCTCGACCTTGCTCGGCCAGGTGGTCCAGGCGATGAACAGCAACCTGTTCGGCCGCAGCAGCTCGGGACTCGTGGTCGCGGTGGATGACGTCCTCGCGAACTCCATGCCCGAAACCCTCGGCGGCATGGACGAACCCTGCATGCTCCTGACCGCCACCCTCGGCGGTTCGCGCATCCTCCCGTTCTCGCTCGTGCTCCCGGGCACCTTCCTCGACATCATGGCTGGAGCCATGCAGGGCGTAGTCTCGGCCGGCGCCGCTGCCGCTCAGGCGCCTGCGGCCGCCGCCCCGGAGCCAGCCGCGCAACCGGCCGCGATGCCCAGCTTCTCCCTCGAACTGACCCAGGAAGAACTGGAAGCGGCCGAACTGATCGAGGAGATGGAACCCGAGCCTGTGTTTGCCAGCGTCGGCGCTGGTGGCAGGTCCGCCAGCCGCGGCCCCGAACCGATGCGTCCGACTCCCATCAACCCGACCGCGAGCCGAGCCCGGTTCGCGCCGCTCCCCGAACCCGAAGCGCCGGCCCAGCGTTCGAGCATTGACCTTCTCGCCGGGCTTCAGATGAACGTCTCGGTCGAACTTGGCCGCACGGAACTCACTGTGTCCGAGGTCCTTGGCCTCGGCCCGGGTTCGGTCATCGAGCTGGACCGGCTCGCCGGCGAACCCGTGGACATCCTCGTCAACGACCGGCTTATCGCACGCGGCGAAGTCGTGGTCGTGGACGAGAACTTCGGCGTTCGCGTCGTGGAAGTGGTCCGGCGCGGCGCCGACCAGGAAGAACGCGCAGGATGAACGACCCAAAGTCGCGCAAGAAGCTGCTCTGGATCGCCGCTCTTGGCGGTGTCCTTCTCTGCTCGCTGGTGTTCATTTCGGTCGCCGCGCCATCCGGCGCGCCGGCTTCGCAGAGCCCGCGGATAAGCACCGGCGATAACGGCGCCCTTGTCCTGGACCCGGCTACGACTGACGGTACGAAGTCCCCAGCACCGGAAACCGAATCCAAGGGCTTCAGCCTTGGCGGAGGTGAGCTCTTCTCGCTCGCCTGGCGGCTTGGGCTTGTCATCATCATCATTGGCGCCTCGATCGCCGGGCTTCGTTGGTGGGGCAAGCGCACATCCGGCCCGCGCAGCAGCACCGGTTTCCTGCGCGTCCTCGATACCCTCGCCATCAGCAACGGCCGCACGATCCATCTCGTCGCTCTCGGCGACCGGGTCATCGCCGTGGGCGCGACTGCCCAGCAACTCACGCTCCTCAACGAACTCACGGAAGACGAGGCCTCTCGCGTCAACGAGCAGACCGCCCGGCCGGAAGAACAGCCCCTCAGCGTGTTC
This sequence comes from uncultured Anaerolineaceae bacterium, assembly GCA_964557245.1. Lineage (GTDB taxonomy): Bacteria > Chloroflexota > Dehalococcoidia > Tepidiformales > Tepidiformaceae > Amarobacter. The sequence goes on from CAZKZR010000187.1 coordinate 4,720, forward strand.
GCCGCGCAACTCTTCGAGCAGATGAAACGCACCACCGGCCGCGGGACCACCCGGGCCGAAGTCATGATCGGCGAGGAGCGCTAGCCCTCGGTCGACATCCATTCTGTCCGGACTGACAATCGGCCCGTGCCAGGACCCTCCCTCAAGGCCCAGCAGTCGGAGCGCACCCGGGCCGCACTCGTTGCCGCGGGGCGCTCGCTGTTTGCCGCCCGCGGGTACGCCGGCGTTTCCGCTGAGGAGGTCGCTGCCGCAGCCGGCGTGACCACCGGCGCCGTCTACCACCAATTTGATAGCAAGCGCGGGCTCTTCCTCGCCGTCTTCGAAGCGGTCGAGGCTGACGTCACCGCTCGCGTGGGCGCAGCAGCGACCGGTCATGCCGATCCCTGGGACGCGTTCAAAGCGGCCGCTCTGGCATTCATCTCGGCCTCCGTGGAGCCTGAGATCCGCCAGGTCGTCCTCATCGACGGGCGTTCCGTCCTCGGCTGGGACGAATGGCATGGAATCATGGCGCGCTACGGGCTGGGCATGACACGGGCGGTCGTCGCGGGCCTCGTGGAAGCCGGTCTCCTCCCATCCGTCCCCCTGGAAGCACTCTCGGCCACGCTCTTCGGCGCGCTCAGCGAAGCCGCCCTCTTCGCCGCCACCTCGGAGACGCCTGAACGCGCCTGCGAGGAGGCATCCCTCGCCGTTGCCCACCTCCTGGACGCCCTGCGGGGCTGAACCCCAGCTGAAGGAAATTGGCATGCTCCAGCCCTCTCGAATTGGTCTGGCAGTTGCATAGGTAGACTACGTATGTTTGTTGGGACACCAAAACAGGAGCCCCGCTCATGCCTGCACTCATCGGCACCTCTCACGTTGACCTCACCGTCTCCAACCTGGACGCCAGCATCCCCTGGTATAGCCAGGTCCTCGGCGCCACCCAGCTCTTCCGCGGCCGCAACGAGGCCGAACACTTCGAAGTGGCCTACCTCGCCGAACCCGCGAGCGGCACGGTGCTCGGGCTCGTCAAGCACGACGCCGCAGCCAGTAACGGCTTCGACCCGCGAGCGACAGGTCTGGACCACCTCTCGTTCGCCGTGGCAAACCGCTCGGACCTCGAATCCTGGGCGCGACACCTCGAATCGTGCGGGATCGAACACAACGGCCTGAGCGACCAGCCTCCGTTCGGCACCGGGCTGAACTTCCGCGATCCGGATGGCATCGCGCTCGAGCTCTACTACCTCAGCCCGGGCATCATCCCGGCCAAGTAAGCCGCGCCAACGGACTGAAGCAGGGCGCCCAACGGGCGCCCCTGCCGCTCCCCTCTGGCGAATTCGGGACTGTCCTGAGGCGCCGTCAGGGTTTCGCCCTCAGGCGGGCGGGAGTCCCCCAATACTGGCCGCAGAGCCACCTCCATAGAGTGAATCCACAACCAGCCGCGTGGGGACATCTGTGGGAATGAGACGCTTTTTCGGGGGCAGCCGGCGCAGGCGAGTACTGCTCGTAGTCGCCATTCTCTCCCTCGCGCTCCTCACCCTGACGAGCTGTGTTGCTGCCACCGATGCGAACGGCCAACCAATCCAGCAGACCACCACGGCCGGC
>CAZKZR010000188.1:0-6296 GCA_964557245.1 uncultured Anaerolineaceae bacterium
GCCCGCCTGCGGCCCGGGCGTCTGGTCGAACGCCGCGTGGACGGCGAAGTCGACGCGGGTCACGTCATCCATCCAGAGGTTGCGGATCGCGTCCGGCTTGTCACCGACGAGGGCGAGGTTGCTGGCGAAGGCCTCGCGGGGGCGCTGGACGGCTTCGAGGTCGCTTTCGGAGGGCCGTGAGGCGCCGAGCCATTCGCCTTTGACCTGGATGGAGCGGTAGGAAATCGGGTCCGCCAGGATGACGGCGAGGTGGCGGTTCAGGGCGAAGTTGGCGAGCGTTTTACCGGCGCGTGCGGTATCCAGGAAGACTGACATGGTGCCATCGGCGTTGGTGCGCGGCCCCCATGCAGGCGCCATCTGGGGGCGGCCGGCGGAATCGGCTGAGCCGACTTGCGCCGCGAGGCCGGGGGATTGCAGAAACTCGATCGTCGCCTGGTCGAACGCGAACATCGCGGTGGTCACCGCCCGGGCCAGGCAGGCGTGGTATGTGTGGGGCGGTTCACGAAGTAGCAATCTTAGCGGATTCCTTTAGGAATCGCTTAGGGATCTGTAGCGAGCATTTAGGAACAGAGCATGGTCCCGGCTGGGCATGGTAGTTGCAGAAAACAACAGGGGAGCAACCCGTGAACAGCAACAACATCAGCAACTTCCTCAAGACCGTTTCGGCGGCCGATACCGCAGCCCTGAAGGCGCGCCTGAGCGGCGAAGTCATCCTCCCAGGGGACGAAAAGTACGACGAGGCGCGGCGCACGCCGAACCTCAACATCGACCGTCGGCCGGCGATCGTCGTCCAGCCGCAGACCAGCGGCGACGTGGCCGAGGCGATCAAGTTCGCCCGCGGACGAGACCTGGCGCTGGCGGTGAAGAGCGGCGGGCACAGCATCGCCGGATACACGGTCCTCGATGACGCGCTGCTCATCGACCTTACGAATTTCAAGAAGGTCACGATTGATCCGGAGCGGCGGACAGCGCGGGTCCAGCCGGCGGCGACCTCGGGCGAATTGGCTGCCCCGGCCCACGCGTACGGCCTCGCCCTTACCACCGGCGACGTCTCGACGGTCGGCGTCGCGGGCCTGACGTTGGGCGGCGGCATCGGGTTCATGGCACGGAAGTACGGCCTGACCATCGACAACCTGCTCTCGGTGGAGCTGGTGACGGCCGAAGGCGAGGTTATCCGCGCTTCGAAGGACGAGCACACCGAGCTGTTCTGGGCGCTGCGGGGCGGCGGCGGGAACTTCGGCATCGTCACGGAATTCGAATTCCAGCTGGCGCCGGTGGGACAGGTGTACGGAGGGGCGCTCATCCTTCCCGCGACCGTGGAGAACCTGCGCAAGTACGTCGATTACGCGACAAGCGCGCCGGACGAACTCACGACGATCACGAACATCATGGCGGCTCCGCCAGCGCCCTTCGTCCCTGAGGAGCGCGTGGGCGAACTGATCATGATGGTCCTGGTGGTGTACGCCGGCGACATCGAAGAGGGCGCACGGGTCATGCAGCCGCTGCGCGACATCGCCGAACCCGTCGCCGACCTGGTGGGACCGATGCCTTACCCGGTGATCTACGACTTCACGGAGCCGGCCACGCACCCGCACTTCTCGCACGTCCGCAGCATGTTCTCCCACGGGATCAGCACCGAGGCGCTCGCAAACGTGATCGAGGTGATGGGCCGATCGACTTCGCCGATGAACATGGCGCAGCTGCGGCCGCTGGGCGGCGCATTCAGCAGGGTGCCGGTCGAAGACACGGCGTTCGCGCACCGCGACAAGGACTTCTTCTTCGCTGCCCTCGGGCTGTGGATGGACCCGGCCGATGACCGTGCGGTGCACCAGGCTTGGACGGAGGAGCTCTGGGGAGCAGTGAAGAGCGAACGGGACGGCGTGTACGTCAACTTCCTCGGCGACGAAGGCCGCGGCCGCATCGGCGAAGCGTATCCGTCCGACACGTACGCCCGGCTCGCCCAACTGAAAGCCCAGTACGACCCGGAGAACGTCTTCTCCGCCAACCAGAACGTCCGCCCGGTGGCGCCATTGAGCGAGCAGCGCGCCGCCTGACAAAGCAGGAATTGGGTCTCCTGAAAGGGGGTGGCCGGGAAACCGGCCACCCCTCTCCGCATTCGTGGAATATGAGTAACTCGCAAGGCTCGTTATGCTGAACTCATGGCTAGAAAACCAATCGGGAGCAAGTTGCCCTCGACTTCGAACCGCATTCTCCGGTTACTCCATTCGGAGGACCGTGAACGGATTGTTGGCCTTGGACGTCACCGGACAGTCGAAGCGGGAGAGATCCTCCAGGAGTCCGGCCAAACGATAGACCGGATTCTGTTCCCGCTTTCGGGGGTGCTGTCCCTGTTGACGGTCCTGAGCACGGGACAGGCGACGGAGGTCGCCAGCATAGGCCGTGAAGGTTTCGCCGGCCTCCCGGTCTTTCTCGGCGCGAAGATCGCATCCACGCAGACGCTGGTCCAGGTCTCCGGCGAATGCATCGAAATTGAGCCGGACAAGTTCAGGAAAGAGATGGCGAACGGACGCCTGGCGATCATCCTCGCCCGCTACGCGGAGTTGCTCTTCACGAGCGCAGCGCAATCGACGGCATGCAACCGGCTCCATTCGGTGGAGGAGCGGCTCGCCCGGGCGATCCTCTCCTGGCATGACCGGCTCGAACGGGAGATGCTGCCGGTGACGCATGACTCGTTCGCTGAAGCGCTCGGGGTGAGGCGGGCCAGCGTGACTGGGGCGATCCAGAAGTTCGTAGCGAGCGGCGCGATCAGGCGGGGCCGAGGACGCATCTACCTGGAGCGGCGCGAAGAGTTGGAAGCGCACGCCTGCGAGTGCTACTTCAGTATTCGCGAAGCGTTCGAGCGCGAAGTAGGCTGATCCCGTGACAAGCCGCTCGGCCCTGAGAGGTGGTGTTTTCCCGTGATCGTGGTCCTTTTCGGCGCGAACGAACTGGCCATGAGGAGGCGCTTGCAGGCGCTCAAAGACGAAGCCGACGGAGGCTCCGGCATGTTGATCACCAACCTGTCGACGATCGACGGGAGGGACGCGAAGCCGAACGATGTGCTCGGCCCGTGCATGGCGCCGCCGTTCCTCGCCCCGCGACGGCTGGTGATCGTTGAGAATCTGCTGGAGCGGTACGAGGCGCGGATGGGCCCGCGCGGCTCCCGGGCGCTGGGACCTTGGGAAGACCTGGTAGCGCAGCTCGCCTCGGGCATCCCCGAAACCACCATCCTCGTCTTCTTCGGGCAGCCCTTCCTGGCTGAGGGCCGGCCGCGCAGCGTGACGAAGTCGAACCCGTTTGTGGCTGCCCTTGCGAAAGTCCCCGGGATCAGCATCGAAGAGCATCCAGCTCTTGAGAAAGACGTCCTTTTGCGCTACATCGCGGAGGAGGGCGCGCTGAGAGGGATCCGCTTCAAGCGGGGAGGCGGAGAGTTCGAAAGTCACGAGGAACGGCCGCCAGAGACAGATCCCGTCCAGCTGATAGCGAACCTGCTCCAGGGCGATACGCTGAGCATCGCCAACGAGCTCGACAAACTGGCGTTGTATGCGCGCGCAAACAACGGGGAAGTGACAGTTGCCGACGTGAACCGCGTTTCCCACGGCGACCGGGAAGCGAAGTCATGGGACCTGACGGACGCGGTGATCAACGGAAACCTGGCGGCCGCGCTCTCCGCATTAGCCACGCTCAAGGAATCCGGGGAGGCGCTCCAGGGACTTTTGGGCCTCATCACCTCCCGCTACCGCTCACTGGCGCCGGTAACGGAACTGGTCGCCACGGGCATGCGCCAGGAAGCGATAGCCGAGGAACTGAAGCGCCCGAACAACTACCCGTTGAAGAAGGATGTTGAAGCTTCACGCCGGCTTACGCCCGCCATGGTGAAGCAAGCCTATCAGTACCTTGTCGAAGCTGACCGCACGAACAAGCTGGGCGAAGCAGACGAGGACGTGAGCATCGACATTCTGCTGATGAAACTGTGCGCGCTCGCGCCGGCCGGCCAGTCCCGCCGCTAGTCGAGGCGCTGCCAGATCGGGTTAAAGCAAGCTACTTCGTGCGTGGCCGCTTCAGGCCGGAGCAAGTCGGGAACCGGTTCATTGCGGCAGACATTCATGACTTTGGAACAGCGCGGAATGAACGGGCAGTGTTCGGCGACACTGGTCATAGAAGGCGGTTGGCCGGGGATCTGGCGAAGGTGTTCGTGAGCCCCGTCGACACGCGGCAGCGTCCCGAGTAGTGCGTGGGTGTACGGATGCAACGGGGTCTTGAGCATTTCCCGAACCCCGCCGCGTTCCACCACCCGGCCGGCGTACATGACCGCCACCTCGTCAGCCATCTGCGCGACCACGCCGAAGTCATGCGTGATGAGCAGGATGGCGGTGCCCCGCTGCTTCCGGAGCTGGTCCAGCTGATGAAGGATCTGCGCCTGGATCGTTACGTCGAGCGCGCTGGTCGGCTCGTCCGCGATGATCACATCCGGATTCAGCGCCGTGGCAATCCCGATCATGACCCGCTGGCACATTCCTCCGGAAAGCTGAAAGGGGTAGGCCTTCGCCACCCGTCCAGGGTCTGAGAGGCCGACTTCGTGAAGGATGTCGATGGCGCGAGTGCGCGCCTCCTTCTTATTGATGTCCAGGTGGCTCGTCAGCATTTCAGCCACCTGGGAACCGATATCCAACACCGGGTTCAGACCGGCGACCGGGTCCTGGAAAATCATGGCGATGCGGCGGCCACGGATCGGACGAAGATCTTTGTCGTTCATCCGCATCAGATCCTGCCCGTCGAACCAGACCTCGCCACCGACGACTTCGCCTTCGCCAGGAAGCAGCCGCAAGACCGACATGCCCGCCGTGCTTTTACCGCAGCCGCTCTCTCCAACAAGCGTCAGTATCTCTCCGCGGCGCAGGTCGAAGCTCACGCGGTCCGTGGCGTAAGTAATGCTTTCCCGGGTGCGATAACGGACCGTGAGGTCGCGGACGCTGACAATCGGCTCGGTCATGGCTAAACCAGACGGGGCCTGTGAAGGCCCCGCGGATATTCGTGGTTGCTCGGTCCCAGTTTACTCGCTGGGGCGAATCGAGGAGATAAAGCGTCCCTGGATCTCGACGTTGTCCGGGGTGGTGTAAATCGGCTGCATGGTGCTGTTCGCCGGTTGCAGCCGGACACGGTTTCCTTCGTGATAGATGCGCTTGAGCGTGACCTCTCCGCGGTCCTTGAGCCAAACCGCGACCTTCTCCCCGTCATTGGCGGCGCGAGCAGGCTCGAGGAAGACGATGTCGCCGTCATCAATCAAGTCCTCGATCATTGAGGTGCCTTTGACGCGGAGGGCGAACACGTTGCTCTTGCCGCGAACCATGTCCTCGGTGACGGCGACGGTGTCTTCGGAATCGTTCCCCCAGCGTTCGGAGGTTGGGACGGGAATCGGCTGTCCAGCGGCAATGGAGCCGAGGACGGGGATCTCGACGATTCGAGCACGGCGGCCCCCGCGAGAGCCCAGGACTTCGATCCCGCGGGAGACCTCGCGGTCGCGGCGGATGAGGCCCTTCTCTTCGAGCTTCCTCAGGTTGTAATCCACCACAGAGGTGCTGCTGATGCCGCAGCCGTCCTGGATGTCCCGGATGCTCGGGGGATAATCCTTGTCCTCAATAAATGAGCGAAGGAATTCGAGGATCTGGTCCTGCTTGGAGGAGAGTTCTTTCATGGGGTGGGGCTGCCTCTCGAACGCATGTTCGTCAACGGAACTTTAGCAACCGGCCCGCTTTATCGTCAATCGTGTTCGGAACACCCGTATCCGGCCGCGCGATGGTCAAGGCCCGGCTTGAGTTTATGAGGACGAAATGTCACGGCGCGTGACTACATCGCGTACGTAGCGCTCCCGGTGGCCTACTGGAGGTGGAGGGTTCAGTACCGTGATTGCCGCCTCGGACTTAGTACCTGGTCAAGCTGTAGAAACCGTCGACCACCACCGGCTCGGAAGCCTGGAATCCGTCGCGCCGGACCGGATACTGGTCAGGCCGCGGCTCCAGTCGCCGTACTGGCTGCCGGCGATCGCCGTGCGCGAACGCTCGCACGACGGAGGCATCACGCTTCATCTCACGCGGCAAGGGGTGCGCCGGTACCGCCAGACAGCGGCAAACTCCGGCGGTGACCGGAAGTGGCCCTTGAAGCAGGCGGGGACCGCGCTCATGGCGGCACTCGCCACCATCGGCCTTTTTCCCCTCTAATCGCTCCGTTAGTTGCCTCAATAACGAGCTGTGCCACAGACTCGATCGCGATGCCTGAAACCGTGCTCGTAATCGCCG
>CAZKZR010000189.1:0-6265 GCA_964557245.1 uncultured Anaerolineaceae bacterium
CCCGAGGAACGAGTCGACGATGTCGTCGTCATTGACCCGGCTGCCGACTCTGTAGCCGGGATCAACCCTCTGGGCGGCGTCCCGCCAGAGCAGTGGACACTGGCGACGAGTGAACTGCTCAGTGCCTTCGCCGCGTACTTCGGCCAGGGCTCGTTCTCCAACCGTCAGGCTCATGTCATCCGTATGGGTCTGCTCCTCCTCCTCCCGCTGGAACGGGCTACGTTACTCGACCTCCCGCGGCTCTTCACGGACGACTCTTTCCGCCATCAGGCAGCCTTCCGCTGTCCCAATGAAGCGGTTCGCTCGTTTTGGCTCACGGAGTTCGACACAACCTGGAAACGGCCGGATGTCCTCCAACCGCTCCTCCACAAACTCGCCGTCTTTACGACCTACCCGGAACTCCGGGCGATCTTCGGGCAGGCTAGGCCCAGGGTCTCGTTCGACCAGGTGGTCGACCAGCGAAAAATTCTCATCCTTCGCTCAGCGTCCGGCGTCGTAGGGCCAGAGGTAGCGGACCTTCTCTGTTCGCTCGTGGTGATCCGCGTCCAGCTCGCTTGCCATCGCCGCGCGGCGAACGACAGGCCCCGACCCTTCGTTGGCCTTTGGGTCGATGAGGCGAGCCACGTGGAGAGCGGGGCGCTCACGCGCCTGATAAGTGAGTCGCGCTCGTTCCGGCTTGGGGCGACGCTCATGACCCAATCGGAAAAGTTCTTCTCCCATGAGCTCCAGGTATCGCTCGAAACGAATGTCGGCACGCGCCTGCGCACTTTCCAGAAGGACAACGCCTATTGGCTGGAGGTACAGCGCCTGTCACTCGACGAGCCTCTTGTCTTCCCGCATCCGGGCCCGATCGACGGGATCGACCGCGCCCGCGTCGACCGGATCTACGCACGCTCACGCGCCCTCTACGCACGCAAGCCGGCGCCGAACCTTTCCCTGGGCGATGTCGAAGAGGAAGGCGTTGGTGCCATGACCGCCACTGGTGAAGTTGCCCCGCCGCTGAGGCCGTCTCACCCCACTCTTACTCTCCTTGGAGGCGTCGATGTCGACGAAGAGTGATTTCCAACCGCAGTCGCGACTGCGGCCGCTTCGGCTGACCCCACGCGACGTACGCGTCATCCGGCTTGTGGCTGAACTCGGCATAGCGACGGTCAGGCAGGTGACGCTGCTCGAGTTTGGAGAAGCCAACCGGTCCCGGGCGCAAACCCGATTGCATGTGTCGCGGCAGGCGGGGTACCTGGACGTCGTTCCCGGAAGAGCTCCCAACGAGCCGGCGGTTTATGTGGTTTCCCGAAGGGGACGACGGCACCTCGACGTTGAGGTTGGCCCATCCGAACCGGTTCGGCGCACGTCGCATGCTCGGCTGCACCACGATCTTGCCATCAATGACTGCCGCGTCCAGATCATCCGTTCAGCTCGCGAACCAGGAATCGATCTCCTCCGCTGGGCTACCGAAGCGGAGCTGCGGCCGATCACCCTTTCCCACGGACTCCTCCCTGACGCCTTCTTCCAGCTCGCCCGCCGCGCGGGAGAAGCCTCTCCGAAATCGAGCTACTTTCTCGAGGTCGAGATCAGCGAGAAGAGCGAGGCTGCCCTCCGTCAGAAGCTCACCAACCTTGGTGCGTACTACTACGGCGGACGCTTTGAACGGGATTTCGGCACCAGAGCGCTCCGTGTGCTGGTTCTGGTCAAGCCGGAGCCTGGCGCATCAATCAACCGCCTGGTGCGCCGGATCACGAGTCTTGCGACGCAGGTGGGCGTGACCTTCGTGCGTGTCGCCCCGCTTGACGCATTCCTCTCCCTTCCTCCGGCGGAGCTCTTCGTCCGCCCGATATGGAGGCAACCGAGCATCGACGGACTCGTTCCGCTCTTCCCAGGAGGTGAACAAATTGGAAACCCCGAACAAACGGCCGCCTAGCCGGGCCGGGCGCCCGTCCCGAGAGGCCTTGCGTGACCGCGTCCGGGAAGCGATCCGTTTCCTTGACGACCCGATAGCGCTCGAGGACTCACCCCTTATCTCGCTCCCATCGGTGAGGGCACTAACACTGTCGAGGTTCCGCGGACGGACGTGCGCTTGCGGATTGGCTCTCAGGGAAGTCCTTCGCGAGTCACTGGCAGCGATAGCTCGAGATTTGAATGGGACGCTTGTGGGCGACCTCGCGCTAGCGGCGCTGCGAGGGGACACCCAGGCTTCCGTGGCAAATCAGCGTGGGCTGCGCGAGGAGTGGATCTCGCGGCGCTGGAAACCCGTGTTGCTTGTACTTGTTCTTGAGCGGCTGTTGTCTGCTACAGCGGAGGAGGCATCTCAATCGCAGGCGGCCTGAGGAATCAGCCTGAGCATCCTGTTCCTCAGGCTTGTGTTGCGATCGCTCTGGTCCATCCGTAAAGTCCGCTGACTGCTGGCTCGGACTTCCTTGAGGGTAGGAATTCAACCTGGAGTGGAACAATGCCTCTTACGAACGCGGTAGATACAGATTGGACCGGCTGGCTCGTCGACGGTCTCGGTGGCCGAGAACAAGAGGTCTGCTCGGCCCTTGCTCAAGCCTTGGAGGCACGGGACATCCCCAAGAGCAAGGTCCGAACTGGAACTCTCAACATGTGGTGGCGGCGAGACAGCCGGTTCGTCGACGTCACGAGCAACATGGACGGCGACATCACCGCGACGATCCACGTACAGGAATACGGCACGAGCCTCTTCGTTGGACGGGCCGTTGCCGCCTGGAAGCAACGGAACTATTACAAACGGATGGCTTCTGCCGCGTTCCTTTGGACCGTTGATCGCTGCGTTGAGGAAGCCCTGGTGACAATTGCCGGCCGCGACGCCATGCATGAACTGCGCGATGCCACCGGACCCGAAAAGTCCTAACTTGTGAAAGTCGCGGCGCCGCGGCCGCAAAACCTTGGAGACACCTCGATGCAAATTCTCGGCGCAATCCTCACGCTGGTCATTCAGTTGGCCTGGGAGTTGGTCAAACTCCCGTTCCAGATAGCCAAGGAAGTGTTTATCGACGAACTCTAATGACGCCACCCTGAACTGCTGTTTGGACGTCAGAGGGTCGCGGCGTTCACGGCCAGGGGCCGCAGCATCAGCGGTTTCTTTAGCTGGGGGCCGAGTCGATAAGCAGCGACGCATAATCCGACTCGTACAGCTTTTGGTGGTCCCGGACTGCCAGGCGCTGAAGGCAATAGAGCTGCCAGTACTCTTGCCACTCGTCCGACTTCGGGTTCAGATGCTCAACTTTCAGGCCGATGCGAGGGTCTTGGGCGTCCTCCCACGAGATCATCTGGGCATGGGAGAGCCAGCGGGTGGTATCCAGCAGTTCAGTAGCGGCCCTTGACCAGTTGCCGCTTCCATCGCGCATCATGCCCCGCTGCAGCTGGACCTCGGCGAACCTCTGCGCGCGAGCCTTAACCGCCTGGAACAGCTTGACTGTGGCGGGGTCGAGCTTCCCGAGCATAATCTGCGCCGCCACGTTACCGGGATCCTTCTGAAGATTGGCCGTGTGTTGGTCGTATGCGTCCAGGTAGCTTTGCACAGAATGACGGATACGATTGCCGTTGCCGTCCGACAGGATGATCTGAGGGTCGATAGGGCCGAGTTCCGAGGTGTCGCTCATTACAACGAAATCGGCGCCAAGGACCATCAACGTGCCAGCGCTTTTGGCGAAATCGGGCACGATGATCCGGAGTATCGCCGAGCCTACTTTGTTCCGCACCATCGAGATCAGCTTCTCGGCAGCATCGATATCGCCACCTCCGGTATGCAACAGGAGGTCGAGATCCTCGCCGGCCGGAACGTTGTGTAGCAGGTCGACGAAAGGAACCGTGTCGTCCCTATCTATGACGGCGTTGGTCCCGGACACATAGCAAATGAGAGGACGTCCGTAGCGTTCCTGGATGTTCTTGATGATTGCCTGCCGCTGGTATCTTTCCGCGTGAATCGCCTGATAGAACGGCGTTTTGGTTGGAGCGGGAACCGCGCGAGCGATGACATCTTCGAGGTCGAGCGGGCTGGGAGCTTCGGCTGGTTTGATGGGTCGTTCGTTCGTCATTTCCTACTCCGAACCTGATCTTCAGCCCACACGATCTCGCCCTCGCGTATGAAGAAGTGACAGCGCCGTTGCGGCGTGAGGTCGTCGATGCTTGGCTGGATCGTAAGCGGACGCACTGATCGTAGGTGCCAGACTGGATATCTGCCTGTTTGGAGGTTGACCATCAGGCGATGTCGGCTACGGCATGGGCAGTCAAATGCGATCCAGGAAGGTCGTTCTCGAGCCCCAACAAGCACCACACCTTTCCGAGGCAGCCGATCGGGCACCTCGTCACCGGCGACGACGTGTCCGACGATTCGCCACCGACGCCAGGGCAAAGGCAGCCATTGCCACCAGCCAATGACACTCACGCTTGCCACGTCTGCTCCAAGAACGGAGTGGTCATGCCCATGCCGAGCTTGCGCTCCGCGGGGTGGCAGTAGTGGCGCTCGCGAGGGAGTTGATCGTTGGTGGATAGCTCCCGCTCGTGAAGCCGAATCAGCACCTCGCCCGGCGTTGTCGCGGGCCCGTAGTGGATCAGCCGCTCAAGGAGTTCACTGACGGCCGTGGCCCCGACAAGGGTGGTGAAAGTGACGACTGCAGGCTCCACGCCTGAAAGTGCCGGAGCGTAGCCTTCGTCTGCCAGGCGGCGGTGCTCGTGCGGTGTGAGCATCTCCGCGGAGGCACGCTGCAGATTGATTCGTTTACGACACACGAGGCAGGCCGTTCCGGGCGCGAGCACGGTCACCCGCCCGTCGATACCCTCGAGGCGGCCGCGGCTGTCGCTGCTTAGCAACACGCCGCAGTCGATGACCGGAGTTAGCAGGTAGGAAGCAGCACGCGAGAGCACTAGTCGCCCTGCGTTGTCGTCGGTGCAGCCGAAGATGATGTCGGCCTCGAGCAACGACCTGGCTGTCTTTTCGACGGTGATCATACTGGCCAGTATCGATACTTCGGCGTCCGGGGCTATTCGGCGCACATGGTCGGCGGCAACGTCGACCTTGCGGCGACCGACGTCGCATGGGAACGACCCATACACCCGCGTGGTGTTACTGGCGGTCAGCGTGTCAGGATCGAAGAGGTCGAAGTGACGCACACCGAGCCGAGCGAGCTGCTCAGTGACCGCCGAGCCGGTTCCGCCAAGCCCAACCACAGCAACGCGCAAATCACCGAGAACCCGCTGAATCTCGCCGCCGAAGGCTCGCACGTTCCTGTCGAAGTGCTCGGGCAGCGGCGCATCTTGGCGCAGTTGACTCGATATCAATGAGAACCGCCGTCCCGTGATCCACATTCGTTCGATGTCGACGCGGGCTTCATCGGATTCGATGTGGCCAGTGAAACGCAACCGGCCTCGTTCATGTGCGATGACTACTGAAGCGTAGTAGTCGCTGCCTGACCGCAAACGAAATAGCTCAGCGAGCTCACGATCGACAGCGTCGTCGTGGCGGCTTGGCTTTGCTGACGAGCCGTCGCCCGGATGCGTGTGCAGCCATATCGGGACGGACTTATCGGCTTCTGCGACGGCCAACGCCGGCACGTAGCCTGTGGAGGCGATGCTCAGGGCGTCGGACTTGCGCAAGAGGTACCCGTCCTCGGAAACCCACCTTAACTCGCGCGCTAACAGCCGAAGATTGCCCGCGGGTGAGCGAGCTGGCCGCGCGAGGAGGACAGCCGCGCTCTCCTGATGGTCCTGCGCAGCCAGGGAGAGCTCGGCGGCGAGGTGGTCCGGGAGTACAAGCGTGGCCGTCATGTAACCCTCACCGGGACGTTGCGTTCGAGATCGCTTCGAATCAGTGCGACATAGCTCTCGAGGCCGTCGATGCCGGACTGCCATTGCCCGTCTGTAAAGTGACGGGACCAGCGCTGCCAGGAACGCCCAAGGTGTCGCTCGACGACCTCGGTCGCGGTTATTGCTCGCCCATCAGCCAGGCGAACGGGTGGATCGAACCACCACATGTCCGGGCGGACATCTGGGTAGCCGGCACTCAGGAGGATGAGGAGGTCGGACGCGTCGTGGTCAAAACCAGCCGGAAGGGGCCACTTAGAAATGACCACACAAGTCATACCGGCTTCGCTCGCCACCTCATAGACGACTCCTCGTTCGGTCAGGTACTCCGCGTCCGAATCTGGAAGGCTCACGTTGGTCTACTCCAATCGCCTCAGCGCCGGTCGGGCTGGTAGCCCGGGTTGATGGTGCCGTGGGCATTAAAGAACCGTAGGCCATGGCGGATTTC
>CAZKZR010000190.1:0-6259 GCA_964557245.1 uncultured Anaerolineaceae bacterium
GTCTGCCGTCATGCCCGCACCGGTATCCGAAACCTCCATGAACACGTACTCGCCCTCCTCAAGGTCTGGCGGAAGGTACGCCTCGTTCAGGTAGCTCCGGTCCGCCCGCATCATCCCTGTCGAAATCGTGGTAACGCCGCTCCGGTCGCCAATCGCATCGGACGCGTTGATCACCAGGTTCATGATGACCTGCCGGATCTGCGTCGGGTCCGCCTCCACCGCCGGCAGCCGCGGACTCAGGTTGTACCGCATCACCACGCCCTTGCGGATCGAAACCCCGAGTAGGTGGGTCATCTCCTGGATCAGCGTGTTGAGCTCGATCGGCTCAATCTGCCACCGCCCTTTGCCCGAATACGCCAGCATCTGGTGGGCCAGTTCCGCCGCCCGTTTCCCAATAACCTCGATTTCGCGAATCGTCGCCCTCGCCGGTGACTCGGGCGCCAGTTCGTCCATCGCCAGGCCCGCATTGCCGATGATGCCGACGAGCAGGTTGTTGAAGTCGTGGGCGATGCCTCCGGCCAGCACCCCAAGGCTATCCAGCTTCTGCGCCTCCCGGATCGCGGCCTCTGAACGCTTGCGCTCGGAGATGTCCCGCACGATGCCCGTGAACAACCGGCGCTCCTGCAGCCGTACGTCGCTCACCGCCAGGTCCATCGGGAACGTCGAACCGTCCTTCCGCAGGCCCGTAACTTCACGCCCGAGGCCGATGATCTTCGCTTCGCCCGTGCGCACGTAGTTGGCCAGGTAGCTGTCGTGCAGCTCCGTGTAAGGCAGCGGCATCAGCATCGAGATGTTCTTGCCCCGCACTTCCTCCAGCGTATAGCCGAAGATCCGCTCCGCTGCCGGGTTCATCTCCTCCAGCAGCCCTTGCTCGGAAATGACAATGATCCCGTCCACCGCGGTCTCGACGATCGCCCGCATCCGCTCTCGCGCGTCGCGCTCCGCTCGTTCCGAGGCTACCTTCTCGCTGATATCGCGGACGATTCCGGTGTACAGCGTCCGGCCAGGTAGCTGCGTCTCGCTGACCGCCAGCTCCATCGGAAACGTGGATCCGTCCTTGCGTCGCCCCTCCACCGTCCGGCCGATGCCGATGATTTTCGCTTCCCGCGTCGTTCTGAATGCGTGCAAATAGCCGTCGTGCTCATCCCGGTACGGTGCGGGCATCAGCATCGAAACGTTCTCGCCGATTACCTCCGCTGCCGCATAGCCGAATATCCGCTCCGCCGCCGGGTTCAGTGACTCCACCCGCCCATCCGCGTCGATGGTGATGATCCCATCGACTACGGTGTTCAGGATCGCCCTGGTCCGCAGTTCAGCCTCGTGCAGTGCCGTTCCCGGAGTTCCGCCTTCTCTCTGCTCGTCCATTTCGTCGCTCGCGCTCGCTCATTTATTTGGAATTCGCGGATATTACCCCCTGCGTCAAGCCGTTTCTTTACGGTGAACGGCTGAAACTCAGGGTTTTTACTGCCCGCCATCCAGATGTCCGGTGATTCCTGTCCGATCGGCCATAAGCGAAGCTGGATCTCTGCCGACGATGTGGAAAACGGGCTGCCACGGGGGAAGGTGGCAGCCCCAGGTAGGATCATGGAAAACCAGACCGGGGAAGGTATTGGGCAGGTTGCCCGTGAGCTTCACTCCAGTCTCTCCTGGCTGGCGGACGCCACTTCCACCAACGAAGTCGCCCGCATCACCGCCGATGGCGCCGTCCGAGCCGCCTCCGCTGCGGGGTTCGCCAGCGTTACCCACCAGCTGAACGAGACCACCGCCGAGCTCCAGAACCACGTAGAGGTCACGCTCACAGCCATCCAGACCGCTCGCGAAGCGATCGGCGCGATGCACCAGACGCTCGCCGGATTCGAATCCGACTTCGCCGGCCTCGGCGATGCCGGGAAGGCGATTAGCGCGAGCGTCGGCGACATCGCTGGCATCGCCCGCCAATCGAAGCTCCTCGCGCTCAACGCCCAGATTGAAGCAGCCCGTGCGGGCAACGCCGGCGCCGGCTTCGCCGTCGTCGCCGAAGCCGTCGGAGCGCTCGCCATCCGCAGCGAGGAACTGACCGCCCGCATGCGCCGCGACCTCGATGCGATCAGCGATGCCCTCGCGCGCACTGCCGAGCAATTCGGGGCGAACAAGGTGGCGGTATCCACCGCTGAGGAAGCGGTCGGCACGCTCGGGCACGCGGCGGCCGGCGTCGAATCCGAGGCCAGGGAGCTCGCTGAAGTCTCCCGCAATGTCGAACAGCTCGCCTTCACCCAGGTCGATGTCCAGGAGCAACTCGAACACATCGGCCATCAGTCATTGCTGACGTCTCAGTCCCTTTCTGCGCTCGGCGAATCGCTCTCAATCACCAGCAAGAAGGCTGACTCGCAGTGGGCGGCCAGTCTCGGCCCTGCTGGCTACCGCCAGGTATCGACCCTGCAGGCGTTCGAAGACGGCCTGGTCGCGGCAATTCGCGCTGACCGCCCGCACGAGGCCCAGCGTGCCATCGATGGCGTCATCTCCTCCTTCTCCCCGACCGAACTCATGGAACGCATCGCGAACGCGGCCGAACGAGCCTTCCGCAGCGAGACCAACCGGCCCATCTCGGATGAGTTCCGGAACGTCCGCATCCTTGAGGACGCAATGGCCCGCGTATCCCCGCTCCTGCCCGAAGGCGAAACGTCCGGCGAACCCGTGATCGTCGGGAACGCCTGGCAGGACCACCACGAGCTGGGCCGGCGCATGGTCACCATCGCTCTTCGTGGCGCCGGATTCCGTGTGGTGGACCTCGGTCTCAGCGTGAAAAGTGAAGACCTCGTCGAAGCCGCCATCCGCGAGCGCGCGAAGGTCATCGGAGTCTCATCGCTTCTCCTCACCACCGCCCGCTACTGCACCGACATCAAGGCCATCCTCCAGAAACGCGGTCGCGCAGATATCAAGGTCATTGCCGGGGGCGCCCCCTTTGTGGTTGACCCGCATCTCGGCGAGCGGCTCGGCGTCGATGGGGTGGGCCGCAACTGCCACGATGCCGTCCGCCTCGTCCGCGCGCTCACGGCCACCAAAGCCTTTCGGAGGGAAGCCGCATGAACGGACGAGAACGAATCCTCGCCGCCGCGGGACTGGCACCCGTTGACCGCCCGCCTGTCCTTCCCGTCCTCCTCATGCAAGGAGCCCGGGAACTCGGCCTGACCCTTCCCCAGTACTTCTCGAGCCCCACCCGCCTCGCCGAAGGGCAGACCCGTCTCGTCGAGCGCTACGACCACGACGGCGTCTTCGCCTTCCCGCACATCGTGCAGGATGTCCTTCCCTGGGGCGCTGACATCGCCTTCCACGAAAGCGGTCCCCCGTCGCTCAGCAAAATGGCGTTCAAGACCGTCGAAGACCTTGTCGGGGCTCCGGTCCCTGACCCCACCCGTCATCCGTACCTCCGCAACACCCTCGTCGCGGCCGAGGCCCTGAAACGCCAGGTCGGCCACGAAAAGCTGGTGGTGGGCGCCGTAATCGGACCGTTTTCTCTTGCCACCATGCTCGTCGGCACTGGCAAGTATCTCTCGCTGATGTTCGAAGACCGTGATCGGTATCGCAGGCTCTGGCCGGCGCTCGTTCGCTCCATGGTCGAATACAGCTCCCGCTGGGCCCGCGCGCAGTTCGATGCAGGGTGCGATCTCGTCGTCTTCGCCGAAGGCGTCGCCTCGGCCACCATCCTCGATGAACGGACCTTCCTGCAGGAAGCGAAGCCCGTGCTGGAGGAGTTCATCCGCCGCACCCGCGGCATCCTCGCTCTCGAGTTCGTTGGTGAAGCCCGGCCCTTCTTGAAGCATGCGAAGGATCTCGGCGTCGCCGCGTTCCTTGTCGGCAGCGATGACCCTCTCCCTGAATGCCGCCAGGCCATTGGACCTTCGAAGGCACTGATCGGGAACATCAACAACATCAAGCTGCTGCGCTGGGAACCCGAACGCATTCAGTTCGAAGCTCGCCGTGCGATTGCCAAGGGCGGCAAGGGGCTGGTGCTCAGCAACCAGGGCCCGGAAGTCCCCTGGGAGGTGCCCGACGCTGCGATAACGGCGCTGGTCAGCGCCGCCACCGGCACCCGGACCGCCCGCGCCGCCGCCTGACTGGCGACGCCCCAATACCACGTGGTCAGTCAGTACGCCGAGCCTGAGCGAGGCCTGCCCTAAGCCGGGACCGCTGCCCCCAAAAACTCCATCACTGCGGCGTTGTGCTCCCGCGGGAACTCAACCACACCCGCGTGCCCGCCCTCCAGCGACACCAGCTTTGAGCCTGAGATGGCCTTCGCCAGGGCCTCTCCGTTCCGCGGCGGCACCAGGATGTCTTCCTTATTCGTCACCACCAACGAACTCGCCTTGATGCCCCCAACACGCCCGGAGGCGTCGAAGGCGAGTACTGCCTGTGCCTGCCGGATGAACGCGTGGTCTTGCTGCGAGTACGGATTCGCCACGTTCGCCTGGATTGCCCGCTCGTAGCGGTCCGTGTCATCCAGCAGAGCCGAGCTGTAAACAAACGGTGCCTGCTCGCGCACCACCTGCTCACGGCTCATGTTCGAACGTCGCACGTTGATGAAATTCTGGACCACCGTCTTCGAATAGCCGTCGAGACCGCTGCTCGTCGCCAGCAGGATCAGCTTATCCAGCTTGTTCGGGTACTTGAGCGCGAACTCCTGCGCGATCATCCCGCCCATGCTGTACCCAAGCACGCTCGCCTTCTCGATCTTCAACTCGCTCAGGAGCGTCGCGAGGTCGTCCGCCATCCCGGCGATGCTGTACGGCTTGTCAGGCGCTCCTGTGCGACCTGCGCCCCGGTTGTCGTACGTGATCACGCGGAAATGCTTTGCCAGTTCCGGCACCTGCAGCGCCCACGCCTGGAGATCGCTCCCAAGGCCTCGGATGAGCACGAGCGGCTCCCCCGAGCCAGCTTCTTCGTAGTACGTGATGATGTCGCGCGTAGGGACGTAAGGCATGCGAAAGGTCCTGGGCAGGTTGTCCGCGGATTGTACGAGGATGAGCCGTTAGCCGTTAGAGGCCGTCGAGCGGATGGTCGTCCCCGCCGTCTGCTCATGGTCTCAAGGGGACCGGCCATCCATGCGTCGTAACTCCCCCACGATCCGAGTCAGCACCGACCGCTCTGCTTCATCGTCTGCCCGACCGAGTAATTCTTCGGCTAGTTGAACAGCTCCCGTGGTGCCATGCATGGACTCCAAACCCTGGATTACGGCCCAACGGCAGTCCCTTCCGCCGGCCCATTGCTCGCGCAACGCAGAAACCGCGGCTGCCTGAATAGGGGGCGACTCCTTCCAGGCGGAGAGCAAGAATCCCTCCCAGAAGTACGTAAACGCCGTTATTTCGCCGTAACCCGCGGACTCCAAGATCTCGAGGATCGCAGGCAGCCGATCGAGGGCGGAAACGACCAGCGATTCCGGCAGCTGCCGGTGCCATAACGTGTCATCGAGGCGCAGCGAAATCGCCCAAAGCGCCTTGTCGACCACCTCGGGGGAGATGTCCCGCACGTCTCCCGGCTCGGAGAGCGCCCTGAGCAACGCGGTCACAAACTCCGCCGGGCCACGCCGATCGGTCTCGTCGTCGATGTTTGCCTCAGACTCCAGCCAGTCTTTGAAGCCCAACGGAACCTCCGTTGGCGGCCCCACTCATCTGGGAGCTCCGCCTACTCCTTCGCCTCTTCCGTCGCCCGGTCCCGCCCCGTCAACGCGATCAACTCCTCGTGGTACTCGAACCAGATCGTGTGGTAGCTGTCCTTCAACGGTGAAACAAGCATCGTGTGGTCGCCCGCCAGCAGTGCCGCGTGCGCGGCTTCGAAGCGCGGGCCGTATGTCGCCAGGCGCCCAGCCTTCGCGCTGACCGCAGCCACCACCGGCTGGAATGCCGTGTGCAGTGCGCTCAGTTCACCAATCACCCACGGCCATCGCTCGTGGTCCGACCCCGTAACTCCGGCCTGCTGGTACTCGGTCACGAGCACCTTGAAGCGGTGATTCAACGCGAGAAACTGTTCGAATTCTGGCTCCAGGATCTGCCCAAGCTCCGCCCCTTCGAGTGCCACCTGCTCCAGCACCCAGCCTCGCCCTTCGGCGGTGAGCGCGTAACCCCGTGGGGTTGTCTTGAGCAGTGGCTGGTGTGGCGCCAGGCAATCGTTCACCACCGATTCCGCCACCCCCAGGCACGACGCGATCCGCTCCACGCTGCACAGGCCTTTCAATTGGATGGTGCGGAGCAACTCCAACGGCGTGAGCGCCCGGTCGTTCGTCCCA
>CAZKZR010000191.1:0-6250 GCA_964557245.1 uncultured Anaerolineaceae bacterium
CCAACGGCCCGGCAAAGTGACGAAGAACGTGAATAGCGTTATGCCCCTGCAATGCCGCGTCAGGCATGCTCGAATTGGAGCATTCGCTATGAGACGTTCAACGCAGCGGCAACCGCTCTCTCCGCGAGACTTCGCCACCCAGGCTGGCGAAATCGAGTCCGAACTTCGCCTCGCCCGCGAAGTACGCGACCTGTGGCTACGCCATGCGAAGGGGCTGGGGAAAGATAGGACCGCCGAACTTGAGCGCCAGGTCAATCGCCTGCAGGCGGATCTTGATGACCTAAGGCGCCGTGCGAGCCGCACAGACTCCAATCGGCGCGGCGGTTCGGCCGGCGGGGGCAGCGGCACCGTCGGTCAGGCGTGGGGAGACTGATTCGGCCATTGCCTTCGCCACAGATAGGCGAGCGCCCCAGTCGCCACGCCGACATTTAACGACTCGACTCGTGGGTCCATCGGCAGGGCAACGCGGAAGTCGCTCTCCTGCAGCAGCAGATGCCCAACGCCTTCGCCTTCGCTTCCCATGATCAGCGCGGTGCGAGCCGGCCAGTCGAAGGAAGTCGCCTCGCTTGAACCTTCGCCGGCGGCCGCGGCAACCACCCAGTAGTTCGCATCCTTGAGCGTTCGGATCGCCATCGCAAGGTTCTGTGGCGCCGCGACAGGCGCGACGAAGCTCAGCCCCGCGCTAGCGCGGTGAACGCCAGGGGTCAGCAACGCGCCGCGACGAAGTGGCAGCACGATGGCGTCAACGCCAACCGCCACCGCCGTCCGCAGCACAGCGCCAAGGTTTTGTGGGTCCGTCACCCGGTCCAGGATCAGGATGAGCGACGACTTCCCGGCCGTCTGCGTAACCCGTCGAAGGTCGACGGGCTCGATTGCGCGCAGTCGCACGAGAACACCCTGGTGGACGCCTTCGGCCGTCAGCTGGTCCAGTCTGAACAAGTCGACTGGCTCTACCGCCAGGCCCCGCGCTTTGGCAGTCTCCACGAGCTCGTGGACGCGCTCGTTTTTCGAGTCTCCGTAGTAGAGCAGCGATTTTGCGTACCCTGTCTCCAACGCCAGCGAACAGGCGTTGATTCCAAAGGCGAGGTCGTCGGGAGTGGAGTTGGGTTTGGGACGCGTCCGGGGCACGCCGGCATGTTCGCACCTCGCTGCCCGGATTGTCGCCCGTCCCGCGTCCCTCTAGAGTGCCGCGCGTGATCCAGATTTCCTGCGCCTTCGCCACATCGATGACAACTCCGGACCACGTCGTAGTTGCCGAGCAGCTCGGGTACCACCGCGCCTGGCTCTACGATTCGCCCGCGCTCTACCCGGACGTATGGGCTTCGCTGACCCTGGCGGCACAGCGAACCAGCAGGATCGGACTCGGGCCTGGCGTGCTCATTCCCAGCCTTCGGCACCCGATGGTCAACGCCGCTGCGATAGCAATGCTCAGTGAGATGGCTCCCGGCCGCGTCGCCGTCGCAGTCGGCTCCGGGTTCACCGGTCGCATGACCATGGGCCAAAAGCCGCTCTCCTGGAAGTTCGTGCGCCGTTATGTCGAAGCGCTGCAGGCGCTGCTTCGAGGGGAAGCCGTGGAATGGGAGGGCGGCTTCATCCAGATGATGCATCCCGAAGGCTTCGGTCCCGCGAGGCCGGTCGATGTCCCGATGATCCTCGGCGTCGGCGGTCCAAAGGGCGCGACCGTCGCTTCAGACCTCGCGGATGGCATCTTCATCTCCGGCTTGCCCCCGGGACCGGTCGCCTCGGGAACCATGTGCGTCCAGTTGGCGTTCGGCACAGTCCTCGGCGATGCCGAGGACCCGAGCTCGGCACGAGTCCTTGCCGCGGCGGGTCACGGAGCCGGCGTCGCCCTCCACGCAATGTGGGAGAGAGGCGCCGACTTCTCCCGTTTCCCCGGCGGAGAGGACTGGCTGGCGGAAGTGAACGCCCTCCCCGAGGCCCGGCGTCACCTTGCCGTTCACGACCAGCACCTGATTGCCTTGACCGAACGCGATGCGAAGGTAGTCAGCGGTCAGATGCTCAGGCAGTTCGGCCTCGCCCGTACGAAGCGAGAATGGAGCGAGCACCTGGGCAAGTTAGAGGAGCTGGGAATCACGGAAATCGCATACCAGCCGGCCGGCCCGGATATCCCCGGTGAGCTGCAACGGTTCGCGAACGCCGCCGGTCTCTAAACTCGAGCCCAGTTGTTGGTCGTGAAGATATCCTCATCCAAGGGGCTGCGCTCGCCCAGATCCAACCGGAAGCCGGCGACCGCTCCGATCATCGCCGCGTTGTCGGTGCAGAATTTCGGCGGCGGGATGCGCACCGGCACAGGGCACCTGCGATGCAGTTCTTCGCGCAACCTCGTGTTCGCGGCAACCCCGCCAGCCACCAGCACGTTCTTCGCGCCCAGTTCTCGCGCCAGTCGAGATGTCTTGCCCGCGAGTACGTCAACAACGGCTTCCTGGAACTCCCACGCCAGGTTCTCGACCGTGTGCTTCTCTTCGCGAACCGCGTGCAACGCCGCTGTCTTCAGGCCGCTGAAACTGAAGTCATAGGTGCCCTGCATCCAGGCGCGCGGCAGCGAGAGGTCAGAAGGCCCGCCCTCAGCAGCAGCCCTGGCGACGTGGGGTCCACCCGGAAACGGCAGTCCCAGCAACCGTCCGACCTTGTCGAAGGCCTCCCCGGCCGCGTCGTCCCGTGTGCCGCCGAGCCGCTGGTACTCGCCGTGAGTCCGCATGAACACGAGGTCCGTGTGACCCCCCGAGACCACCAGGCAAAGCGCCGGGAACTCCGGTGCTGGGCCCTCTACCAGCCAGTTTGCGTAGATGTGGCCCTCAAGATGGTTGATGCCGATGAACGGTAGTTCTCGCCCGAAGGCAATCGCCTTTGCCGCGTTGTATCCCACGAGCAGCGAGCCCGCCAACCCAGGGCCTTTCGTTCCGGCAACGGCGTCGATATCGTCCAGCGTTACCCCCGCCAATTCCAGCGCCTCCCGAACCACCGGGACGATATTTCTCAGGTGCTGGCGGCTCGCGACTTCAGGTACGACGCCGCCGTACTTCGCGTGCAAGTCAACCTGAGAGGCTACCACCGAGGAATGCGGGATCCGGCCGTCTTCAATGACGGCCGCCGCCGTCTCGTCGCAGGACGACTCGATTGCTAAGACTTTCACGCAGAAGAGCGTACCCCGCCGCCGGGGCACCCGCGAGAGTTGTTCGCTTCAGCGAAACCTTCGCCCCTCTCCCCGCTGCCTGCTACCATCGCGTGAGACGGGCGCCTCCCCAAGCGCCCTCTGGAGGGCAGTGGTTCGTTATGGACCAGGAAGTGAAGCCGTGGGTACGGCTCGCACTCATCTTCCCCGGCCAGGGATCGCAGCACGTCGGGATGGGACACCGGCTTGCGCAGGTCTCGAAGGCCGCTCGTGATGTCTTCAAGCGCGCTGACGAGGTCCTCGATCGCAATCTATCGAAACTCTGCTGGGAAGGCCCTGCCGAGGAGCTCGAATCCACCGCGAATCAGCAGCCCGCATCCTTCGTGACTTCCGTGGCGTGGCTTGAAGCGTTCAAGGAGCGTTGGGCCGCCCTGGACCGGAAGCTCGAACCCTTCCTGTTCGCCGGCCACTCGATGGGCGAGTTCACTGCCGCCGTTGCAGCGGAGTCACTGACCTTCGACGAGGGCCTGATGCTGGTCACCGAGCGAGGCCGCCTCATGGAGATAGCCGGCACCGAAAACCCGGGTGGCATGGCGTCGATCCTTGGCCTGCCTGAGGAGAAGGTTCGAGAGATCTGCGAGGAGGCGTCCGCAGAAGGTTATGTCGGTTTGGCCAACGCCAATTGCGAGGGCCAGAACGTGATCTCCGGATACCTCAAGCCGCTCAAGCTGGCAATGGACCTCGCAGAAAAGGCGAAAGCCCGTCGCGTTGTGCGCCTCCCGATCACTATCGGCTCGCATTCTCCGCTCATGGCCAAAGCCAGCGAAGGAATGTCATCGCTTTTGCACAAGATGCACATCAAGGACCCGAGCGCGCCACTCGTCGGAAACGTCAATGCTGACCTTCTGACCTCGGGTCCGGAAGTCCTCAGTGAACTTCGTGAGCAGCTTACGCACGGCGTCCGCTGGCAAAAGACGATCGAACGCATGCGTGACCAGGGAGCTGACATGTTTCTCGAAGTTGGACCCGGCAACGTCCTCACCAAGCTCGTGCGCAGGATCGACTACGAGGTAAACAGCATCGCCATCAGCGACGAGTACGACGGCATGCTCAGCGATCGCTGGCACCTCGTCGAGGCCGCGGCCCGATGACCCGCCGCGTAGTGGTCACCGGAGTCGGCGCTATCACTGCCGTCGGCCACTCTGCCGAGGAGACGTGGCAGGCGATGCTTGATGGCCGCAGTGGTATCGGTCCCATCAGCCTGTTTGACCCGGAACCCTATCCAGTCCGCATCCAGGCTGAGGTGAAAGGCTTCGAACTCGGCGACCGCGTCGACGCTAAACAGCAGCGCTACATGAACCGGAGCGTCACCTTCGGTGTCGGGGCCGCTATCGAAGCACTCGCCGACAGCGGCTACCAGATCACCGAAGACAACGCGGACATGGTGGGAGTCATCTTCGGCTCAGGCGCCGGCGGCACCGATATGGTCCTGGAGTACCAGGATATTCTCGATACCAAAGGCCCCCGGCGCGTAACTCCGTTCCTCGTAGCTAACTTCATTCCGGATGCGGCCAGCGGACACATCGCAATACATACTGGCGCGCGTGGTCCGAACTACGCACCAGTCGCCGCATGCGCTACCGGCGCCACCGCCCTCGGCGAGGCATTCGAAGTAATCCGCCGTGGGGACGCCGACACGGTGATTTCGGGAAGCGCGGAAGCAGTGCTTCTTCCTCTCTACCATGCCACGTGGTGCTCAATGCGAGCGCTCGCTGGCGACAATGAGCACCCAACAAAGGCGCTAAAACCGTTCGATCTGAACCGTGATGGCTTCATTGCCGGCGAGGGCGCCTGTTCCATGGTCCTTGAGGAGTACGAGCAGGCGAAGGCCAGGGGAGCCAAGATTTACTGTGAAGTGGTCGGCTACGGCTCCTCGAACGACGCCTACGACATGATCGCTCTCCATGAGACGGGCCGGGGACTGAAGCGAGCCGTCAACGCGGCGATCCGCAAATCGGGTATCGATCCCGCCGACATTAACTACATCAACCCTCACGGCAGCGGGACCCCGGCCAACGACAAGGTCGAGACGATGGTGTTTAAGGACGTGATGGGCGCCGCTGCCTACAAGACAGCGATCTCTTCGGTGAAGCCGATTACCGGTCATTGCATGGGCGCGAGCGGTTCGGTGGAAGCGCTGGCCTGCGTCATGGCTATCCGCGATCAGAAAGCCGCACCAACCATCAACTACTCCACTCCGGACCCCGAGTGCGACCTCGACTACATCCCAAACGTCGCACGCCAGATGAAGGTCGATGTCGCCATGTCCACTTCGGTGGGCCTGGGCGGTCACAACTCGGCCATCATCTTTAAGAAGGCGAACTAACCCTGGGGAGATACCTGTGACCCGAGCAGTAGTGACCGGGCTGGGGGCGATCACGCCCATCGGCCTGACCGCCCACGACTTTTGGACGAACCTCGTCAACGGCGTCTCTGGCGCCGGCACCATCACGCGCTTTGACACGACGAATATGCCCGTCACCATCGCGGCCGAGGTCAAAGACTTCGAGCCCGGGAACTACATGGACTCCAAGGGCGCTCGCCGCATGTCCCGCTTCGCCCAGTTCGCCGTCGCAGCCGCCCAGCTCGCCGCCGATGACGCAAAGCTCGTCCTTGCCGACGACGAACGGCGACGGGCAGCTTCGGCGATCGCCACAGGTTCCGGCGGCGCCATCGACACGATGGAAGAGGAGCTGGTTCTCCACGAGCGCGGTCCCGCCCGCGTAAGCCCGTTCTACATCCCGATCATGGCCCCGAACATGGGCGCCTGCCAGGTTTCGATGCACCTTGGACTCCGCGGCCCGGCCCTGGCCAGCGTCGCCGCATGCGCCAGCGGTTTGTACTCGTTCATGGAAGCGAAGCAGCTCATCTCCTCTGGCCGGGCAGATGTCGTCCTCGCCGGCGGCACCGAGGCCGCAATCCACGCCCTGCCAATCGCTGCGCTGGCGAACATGAAAGCCCTCAGCCGCCGAAACGATGAACCCACTCGCGCCAGCCGGCCATTCGACCGCGACCGCGACGGCTTTGTTTTCGGCGAGGGCGCCGTGGTGATGGTCG
>CAZKZR010000192.1:0-4421 GCA_964557245.1 uncultured Anaerolineaceae bacterium
GCCGGTTGAGGCTGCTCATCGATACCAACGTGTTCCTCTGGACGGCTTTCGAGCCGGCCAGACTGTCGCGCCGCGCCCTGGAAGCGTTGGCTGAAGTCAGCAACGAGCTACTGGTGAGCGCGGTCACGCCGTTCGAGCTCGGTGTCGCCGCAGCGAAAGGCCGAATTGCGCTCGGTCGGCCTGTCAGGGAGTTCTACACGGAACCTGTCCGGGAGCTTGAAGGAGCCGCGGAGTTGGCGTTCACGTCTGAGCATGCTTTGAGGGCCGCCGAACTGCCCTACACCATGCGCGATCTGATGGATCGCATGCTCGCGGCGCAGGCATTGGTAGGGCGACTCCCGTTGGTGACGAGCGACCGGCGCATTGCGGAGCTGGGCATCGAAGTAATCTGGTAGCGTTGCAGTTGCCCGCGCGGCGGAAGTTTAAGCGTCCCGAGGCAGCGTTAGACGACGTCGAAAGGCTCGAGGGGCAATTCGCCCGCAAGCACCGCCGGCAGGAGCCTCGCAAGTTCTCTCGGGACGAACGTCGCAGAGCCGGCGGACGCAGCCTGAATCTCCGACGACGTCCACCAGCGGTATTCCTTGATCTCCTGCAACTCCAGCTCAGTCCAGCGGTCGACCGTGATCTGCGGCCGCTCGCAGCGAGCGAGGAAGTAGACCTCGAAGACATCGTACCAGCGCCCGACCATCGGCCCGAGCCACCGGCGCGTCCAAAGGCGCGGGCCTATCGGGACGGTGAGTCCCGTTTCCTCGAACAACTCTCGGGCAGCTGCCTGTTCACTCGTTTCGCCGGATTCCAGACCGCCGCCTGGAGGGAACCAAAAGGGGAGCCCCGTCTCTTCATCGGGCTGAGTGACCGTGAATAGTAGCGTCCGATTCGATTCGTCGAGCAGCAGGACTCGCGCTGTGGGCCGCAAGATCGGATCGTCGCGGGACGAGCCGGGGGTCACGGCTTAGCCGTAGACCAGGGAGCGGTCGATCATGGCGCGGCTGATGACGACGCGCTGCACCTGGCTGGTGCCTTCGACGATCATGAGCTGGCGGGCATCGCGGTAGTGGCGTTCGAGCGGGTGGTCTTTCATGTAGCCCTGGGCGCCGAGCACCTGGAGGGCATCGAACGCGACTTTGTTCGCCATTTCTGTTGCGAAGGCCTTGGCGATCGACAGGTTGTGGGCGTATTCCTTCATGAACTTGCCCTGGTCCACCAGCCATGCGGCTTTGTAGACGAGGTTACGGGCGGCCTCAATTTGGATCGCCATATCGGCGAACATGAACTGGATGGCTTCGAAGTCGATCACGGAGTTGCCGAACGCCTTGCGTTCCCGAGCCCACTCGAGGGCGTAGCCAGCGGCGCCCTCGGCGAGGCCGATGCCGCGCGCGCCTACTGTTGGACGCATGGAATTCAGGGTCAGCATGGCGTGGTTGAAGCCATTGCCTTCGGCGCCGCCGAGGAGGTTTTCGGCTGGAACACGGACGTCCGAGAAGCTGAAGTGCGCGGTTGGCACGCTACGCACGCCCATTTTGTCGTCGGTGCGGTCGATGCGGACGCCGGGGGCGTGAGCATCGACAACGAAGGCGCTGATCCCCTTCGCGCCGGGGCCGCCGGTACGGGCGAACACGGTGAGTTGGTCGGCGACGGTGCCACCAGAGATGTAGACCTTGTTGCCGTTGAGGACGTAGTCGTCGCCATCGCGGGTGGCGCGGGTCTCGAGGGCGGCGGCGTCCGAGCCGTGGTCCGGTTCCGTGAGGCAGAACGCCGCCTTGCGATCGCCGACGGAGAGTGCGGGGAGCCACTTCTGCTGCTGCTCGGGGGTCCCGCCAAACATGATCGGGCGGGTGGGCAGGCCACTGAGCACGAGCATCAAGCCGGCGCCGCATTCGTACTTCGCGACTTCTTCGATGGCGAGGCAGAGAGGGAGAATGCCGTTACCGGTGCCACCCATCGATTCGGGGATGGCCATTCCCAGCAGGCCGGCTTTCTTGAACGCATCGAAGTAGTCGTGCGGGTATTCGCCGGTCTCATCCAGTTCCTTGGCTCGAGGTGCTACGACGTCCCGGGCGATGCGGCGGGCGGTATCTTTGATGAGTTTGTTTTCTTCGGAGAGTTCGAAGTCCATGGCGTTCCTCGGGCGGCGATTGAGCCGGTATTGAATCACGGACAGCGCGGAAGCGCCCAATGTTCACCTGGAGGTAATTGTGAGCGCCCGCCGGCGGGAGTATCGTGACCCGGACGTGAAATCGACTGGACGACGCCATGCCGCGGCGAAGGTCCGCACGCAGACGCCAGCCTCGCCGGAGCGGGCGCCCGCTGCTGCTCACTCGACGCAGGCCGCGCAGGCGCCTGCGGAGTTTTCAGTCCTTACGTTGCAGGCTCGCGTCGGCAACGGCGCGGTGCAACGGGTGCTCCGGAATCATGACCGCATTCAACGCGAAGGCGACACGATCTTCATGGATGAGAGCGGCGTGGGGCACAAGGAACCGAGCAAGACCAAGTCTCCCGGCGTGATCTACATGGACGAGGGGGGCGTCGGCCACAAGACTCCCGACAAGTCGAAGTCCCCGGGTGTCATTTACATGGACGAAGGCGGCGTCGGTCACAAAGCGCCGGACTCGTCGCGGCCCACGCCATTCTTCATGGACAGCTCTGGTGTTGGGCACGACAAGCCAGACGACGTCGACCCAGTGGTGAAACAGGTGCTCGGCATCATCCAGAAGGGCCACGACGAAGGGGTCGCGGAGGCGATCAAAGTCACGACGGGGATGTCGCAGTGGCCGGTAAGGCTGATGCAGGCGCTGACGAAGCAAGCCGAAGCGCAGTCAGCGGCGAACACGGGCAAAGGCTTCTGGAACGTGGAGGCGGCCGATAGCGGCCTCAATGCAGCGACACAAGCCGAGACGGCCGAGGCCGCAGCCGCCGTGACGAAGAAGGCCTACGACGACACCGTAGCCGAGAGCGTGAACGTCAAGGCTGCCGCCAAGAAGATTGGTGACTGGGGCACGAACTACGCGAAGAACCGCAAGCAGTTCGGCAACGACAAAGCAGGATGGAAGACCAAGCACAAGGACAGCCCGATGACCACGGGCTCGGTGGACAAGATCCAGGAGCTGTTCGACAACCAGGGGAAAGTATCTGGAGACGCGATCAACCTGGCCAACACCGCTGACGCTGAGATCGCGAAGTTCAAGGCGGCGTGGGATGTCGCGGCGGCGGCAGCCAAGGAATCATGGGACGGCCTGAGCAAAGCCGGTACGAAGACCTACACAGTAGTGGGCATCCTTCAGCAGAAATTGAACGCGACCCGCGCGGATGGCGCCGCGCGGATCCCGATCCATGCGCTCTTCGAAACCGCGACCAAGAACGGGGTGGACGCCTACCAGGGCGCGAAGGGCATTCCGGTCTCGCACCGAGCGGATGTCGCGACATGGACGGCGCTGGACGCGGAGGCGCCGAGCATCGTGGTGAACGGCCAACTCACCGTGAAGGCGAAGGAAGAGGCCCATGGTTCCACGCCGGCCGACGGAAACAAGCACCCGCACATCTCCTTCGGTTCGTCTGGAAACGCAGTCAAAGAAGCCCAGCAGCGGCTGAACAACTGGTGTATGAGCAACTTCGTTGGAGTGAAGCCGCCGTTCAAAGCGCTCACCGTGGACGGCAAATTCGGGTTTTTCACCAGCGCGGCCGTCAAGAAGTTCCAGAAGGCGCAAAACATCAAGGCCAGCGGCAAGGTTGGCGCACTGACCTGGGGCGAATTGGACAAAATCGCTGGCGGGATAACGAGCGGCGCACAGTCCTTCTACAGCGAGGAAGTGGTGGAGGGCGCAACCGCCGGCGGCACGAGCGCCTTCGACTGGGATTTCAAAAACAACAAGATCATCATCACGGTCGGGATAAAATTCACTGGTTTCAGCGGGCACCCGATGGTTAACACGTGGCTGGATGACATCAAGTCGGTCTGGAACAACTACAAGGCCGTGGAGGACGGTGCGCTCGCGCCGCGCGAGTTCGAAATCGAGTTCAACCCTAAGAAGTCCTCTTCGGCGAAGCACACGGTGAAGGTGGGCAAGCCCACGAAAAAGAACCCGAACCCCCGTTCGGACACCGACAACTGGTACGTCAACGACAACCGGCGCGGGTTAGCTCCGCATGAGTTCGGACACCTTGTTGGACTGGACGATGAGTACAACCGGCCCGAAGAGTCGTATGTGAACACCACGGGGCTGGAGCCGGCGATCGCGAAGACGCGCGCCGACGACGGCGCGTCGTCCAAGGCCGTGGCCGACGAAATCAACGCAATCCTGACCGGCAACCCGACGAAGACCAGCGATGAGAAGCTCGGGATGGTAGCCGACAAGCTGGACCAGCACGGCATCAGTACGGGCGCGTTCGCCCGCCTTGTCCAAAAGCGCTACGGGGACAAGTAC
>CAZKZR010000192.1:4431-6219 GCA_964557245.1 uncultured Anaerolineaceae bacterium
CGGTGGCGCGCTACATCCAGGTGTTCGACCATCCGCCGGACATCGCGCAGATGTTCTACGCGTTCAATAACAACGACTGGTCCACGAACCTTACGCGTGCCACCGAACCGTTCACGGTCTCGAACGGCGGGCTGATGGGCGAGATGACGAGCAACCTGGCACGCGGACAAAATCTCGGGGCTGTGGCGGAACACGAGCATCCGGTGCAGCCCCGGCACGTGCAGTCATTCGCGAGCTTGCTTTCGCTCGTTTACCCGGGCAGCAAGTGGAAGCCGGCGCGCCGGTAATGCTTGTTGCTTACCGCCGTTCAGGCGGGCCAAAACCACGAACCGATGAATCCGTGGAAGTCGGTGAAGATGGGGCCGTGGTTTCGCGGCGGGTGGTGACAATCGCCCGCGCGGGCCGGTTCACGTCGAAGCTCGAAGCGGCCGACCTGAAGACCTTCAAGAAGGCCGTTTCTGCCGTCGCCTCTGCGGAAGTGGCAATGGAAGCGCCGGGCAGGCCCCCGTACGAGATCGAGGAGATCGCCACGGCGGAAGTTTCCCTGAGCTTTCACCCCGAACAGAAGCTTCCGAAGCCCGTAACCACGCTTCGCAACCGCCTCCGCAAGCTCTACGAGGAGGCCGCTGAGCACCCTGTTTCTGGGATAGAGCTTCGTGTCGACGCCGCGGGTCAATCGGTCGCCGTAGAAGCGATCGGCGGTGAGCCGGCCGAGGTGGATTGGTCGAACGCGACGGTGACCTACGACCTGTACGACGGGCGGCAGGCATACGTGAGCTCGGGGACCGTGGACCTCGGGCTGGCCGGCGGGCGGCAGCAGCTGGCGCGGGGATGGGTACGGGAAGCGCCCATTGCAGATGTGGACTTCAGCCCGGAGAAGACGCTTCAGGTTCGCCTTACGTTCTCCATGAAGTTCGAAGGGGACCGCTGGCGGGACTGCCAGATTACTGTCACGGCCGGCAAAGGCTGGCACTAACACAACTCCAACGATCCTGAAGGCAGGTTAACCGGCGAGACCGGCACTTCACCGGGTGGCCGCTCCATTGCCAATCGTAAGCCGCGGAGCAGCGGCCCAGGAGAAGGCAAATGAAGAAGGCAATGCTTGGATTAGGTGCGATGATCGCCGCGAGCGCGGCGCTGGCCGGTTGCGCAACGGGGGGCGAGGCAGCGGCGCCGGCCGCGGGGACCGGCGGCAGCACGACAGGGGCAGCGGCCGCAGTCAACGAGCGTGCGCTACCTGGACGCGAGCGGCCCGGAGCGCTCTCCCCCAGCGTGACCATCGAGTACTGCGAGCCCGTGCCGGGCGTCGAACTGCTGATGGACATTTACTACCCGTCCGGACATTCGGCGGACGAAAGCAGCCCTGCTGTGGTCTATGTGCACGGCGGAGGCTGGACGAGCGGCAGCCGGGACAGCGGCGAAGGCGCCCGCTACATCCCCGCGCTGGTGTCTGAGGGCTTCGTGGTATTTGCGGTGGATTACCGGCTTGCCCCTGACTATCCGTTCCCGGCACAGATCGAGGACGTCCAGTGCGCCGTGAGGCACATCCGGGCGGAAGCGGAGGCCTACGGGATCGACCCGAACCGGATTGGCGCGATCGGTGGGAGCGCCGGCGGGCAGCTGGTGAACGTGCTGGGCACGGCTGAGGACGGCGACTTCGACGAGGCTGGCGGGTATGAAGGGGTTTCGAGCGAAGTGCAGGCCGTGGTAGCGATGTACGGCGCAAGCGATTTCAGCGATCCCAACATGGGCGACCACAACGCGAACCACACGCGAGTGTTCGGGACT
>CAZKZR010000193.1:0-6185 GCA_964557245.1 uncultured Anaerolineaceae bacterium
GCGAACGGCACGCCCTGGCTGACGCACTGGTCAATGATCTGGACGCTGATTTCGGCCAGGCGGTGAACATTCGCTTCGCGGGCGCGGTAGTCGCCGCCCTTGATGGTGTCGTAGAAGAGGCGGTGGACGCTGTCGCCGTCGTTTTTGTAATTCTTGGCGGCGTTGATGCCGCCCTGCGCGGCAATGGAATGGGCGCGGCGGGGGCTGTCCTGGAAGCAGAAGACTTTGACGTTGTAGCCCATTTCGCCGAGGGTGGCCGCGGCAGCGCCGCCGGCGAGGCCGGTGCCGACGATGATGATTTCGAACTTACGCCGGTTCTGCGGAGCGACGAGCTTGGTATCGAACTTGGTGTTCGTCCACTTGTCTTCGAGTGGTCCGGGGGGGATTTTGGAATCGAGGGTCATTTCGGCAGGTCCACCAATCCAGTCATGACGGCGATGGGGAACGAGCAGTTCCCGATGACGATGATCGCGGCGAAGCCCATGGCGAAGTAGCGGCGCCACTGGTTGAAGCGCGGGTTGGCCCAGCCGAGGCTCTGAAAGAGGCTCCACGCCCCGTGGTAGATGTGCAGGCCAAGGAGCACGTTCGCGATGATGTAGACGATGGCGACCGGCTCGCGCTGGAAGCTGTGGACGAGGTTCTGGTACGGCTCGCCGCGCGTGTAATCCGCACCGCCGACACCCCAGGTCAGGTCCATCAGGTGATAGATGATGTAGAAACCGACGATGACGCCGGACCAGCGCATGGTGCGGGCGGCGTAATTCGCGGCGACATAATCACGGCCGCCCTTATATCCCGTTTGCCGGGACTGGCGGTTCATGATTGTCAGCGTGGCGGCGGAATGGATGTGGAAGATGAACGCGAGGATCAGTCCGCCGCGCAGGATCCAGAGGAAGCCCGTGTGCGGTAGGATCGGCTCGCCGATGGTCCGCAGATACTCGCCGTAGTGATTCATGTGGTCGGCATCCTGGTAGAGGTGCAGGTTGCCGAGCATGTGCGTGAGCACGAATCCCAGGAGGATCAGGCCGGTCACTGCCATGACTGCTTTTTTACCGATTGCGGACCCGTAGAAGTCCAGGAGCCAGAACCGTGGTCGAACCCGGCGCTGGCGCAGCGGCTGCGCGCCGCGTGCGGAACCTGTGAGCATGCCCACCCTCCCGAATGTATCCTGTTTCGCGGACAGTTGACGGGTGGCCTGGGCCTAAAAGTCCAGGCTAATTGCGCGCAGGCCCGGGCAGGCGCTGCCGCTGTCCCAAGCGAATCCTACGACTGGCATATGGGGCCAGCAATGCGGTGTCATACATTAGAGCTATAGAACCTTGGCACTGCTATCGAAATTGCGATTCATCGCCTGCGGGCTTAAGGCCTCGCCTGGAGCCAGCGCAAAATCCCAATCACTGACTTCGCGTCGCAGATCTCTCCGGACTCGATCGCGGCCAGCGCTTCTGCCGGAGTGCGCACCTCGACTTCTATGTCTTCGTCTTCGTCGGCTTGCAGCGAAGAGTTGCGGAGGTCCGTGCACACGAACAGGTGTATGTACTCGGTTGTGTAGCCAGGCGCGACATAAAAACCGCCTAGCGGCTCGATCTTCCCCGGCAGGCGGTCCACCTCTTCCTGGAGCTCCCGCGAAACCGCGTGGATTGGCTCCTCGCCCGGTTCGAGCGTGCCTGCCGGCAACTCGAGCAGGCGGCGTCCGGCCGCATGCCGGTATTGCGTGACCAGCAGCAGGTTGCCGTCGCCATCGACCGGGATCATGCAAACGGCGCCCGGGTGGCGAAGTGTCTCGCGTTTGGCGATGACGCCGCCATCCATCTCGATGGTGTCGAGTGACACGTTGAAGAGGCGGCCGGTGTAGACGGTCTCCGTGGAAAGCAGGCGAGGGTCAGGCATCGGGCGATTGTCGATTGCCGATTGCCGATTGTCGATTCAGGCCACGCGTTTCTGCATGGTCAGCAGGGTCGGGACGCGTTCCGCCAGCGAGGAGAACGCCGGTCCCTCGCGGAAACCTGTCTCACGGTACATGCGCACCGCTTTCGCCATGATCCTCGGCTCCGTTTCCAGCACGACATGCAGGGCGCCGAAAGCGCGAGCGGAATCCAGGGCGCGGGCCAGGAGTACGGGCGCAAGGCCCTTGCCGCGGGCCTCCGGAGTCACCCAGACGCGTTTCAATTCCGCCGTGTCCCGGTCCAGGAAGCGCACTGCCGAGGTCCCCGCGACTTCGCCATCGACACGCCCGAGAAGGAACATGCCGTACGGAAACGCATAGTAGGCGGGCAGATCGGCCAACTCTTCGGTCGAGCCAGGCTGCAGGGTTTGGGCATCCATGCCTGCCTCTTGGCTTAGCCAGGTGAGCATCTCTGTCACGAGTGTGTGGGCCGAGCGCCAGTCTTCGGGGGTAACGGCGGGCGTCACCCGGATATCAGGGAAGGAAATAGTTCGGCGGTTCATTTGGGTCTCCGCATTGTTGTCTGATCCAGTCTTGTCACATCCGAGCATTCTGATCTGTGAAGTCCCCGACCCTCATCAAGCGGGCTTTCTTCCCCATACCACTGCGCCCCGCTTCGTCAGCCACAGTGGCAGCCGGACGCGCGACGCCGCGCGCTGGGCATCCTGGATCCCTGTTCCGCGCGCGAGGAGATAGGTGACCACGGCCTCGGTGGTGGGCAAGCGGTAGAGCGCCATGTCCCAGCGCTGCACCCGTACGTCTTCGAGTACCGGTGTGAGCATCGCAGGGGCCATGTCCGAATCGAACGTCTCCAGCGGCGCGGACGGCAGAAACGGACGCAGTTCTGGGTCGTCGTTGGCGGCGGGCGCGCAGCAGATGAAGACGCCGCCGCGCCGCAGCACGCGAAGCGACTCCAGCACCGGCGCCATCGGGTCATCGAAGTGGTAGAGCATGTAGAGCGCTGCGACGCCTCCGAAGGTCTCGTCCGCGAACGGCAGCCGGCGGGCATCTGCCTGGACCCGGCAGCCGTGGCCGAGAACGAGGCGCGGCCGTGCGGCGTCGGTTCCGACCCACGCAATTCCTCGAGCATCGAGTTCCGTGCCGAGTCTCGTGGGGCCGCAGCCGAGGTCCAGGACCGGTGCGCCGCCTTCGAGCATCAACAGGTCCGCTACCAGCGGGTGCACGTCGCGGAATTCGTCCCGGAGGATGGAATAGTCCAGCCCGTGCGCTTCTGTCCCGTGGCGGAAGACAGGATCGTTGTAGTCGCAAGGGAGCGCTCGCGGATCGTCGGTCATGGTGGCGAGTCTACGTTTATTTCGCGACTGCGAGGCACTCCCAAACGCGCTTCGGGTCCTGGTAGCGGTAGATGGTCTTGTGCTCCAGGTGGCCGACCTCGAACCAGCCTTCGACGGCCGCGCGGACCATCGCCTCATTGAAGAATCGCTTGGTCTCGGCGTGGTACGCGCCCGGCTGCCGATAGAAGTTCGGCTCCAATTCGTCGCCTTCGCCGGCGCCGTGGGCAACGTCATCGGTCGCGTTGACGCGGAACATGAGCGGCGCGCCGGATCGAAGGACGCGCCGAATGTCAGCGAACGCATCTCGCGTTGCCGTCCAGGGCAGGTAGTGCAAGGACAGCGAAGCCACGGCGCCATCGAACGATCCGTCGCGGAAGGGGAGACCGCGCGAAAGGTCTGCTCTGAGCAGCCTCGCCTTGCCGGCGTTCTCCCGTGCCCGGATCAATGGAATGCGGTCGAAGGCTGTGACGTCGAAGCCCGCGGCCAGGAGGTTGGCCGCATCCAGCCCCGGACCACAGCCGATTTCGAGGAGGTGGGGTCCCATGCTTCGCAGTGGCTTCAGAAACGGAGAGAGCCAGTCGCTGTCTTTCGGCAGCGGCCGGCTCTCTCGTTCTGAACTCATGCGCGAAGTGTCATTCGACCACCGTCAACCGACAATTCTCAGTCGAGGTAGTCCTTCAGTTTCTTGCTGCGGCTCGGGTGGCGGAGCTTGCGGAGCGCCTTGGCCTCTATCTGGCGGATGCGCTCGCGAGTGACTCCGAACTCCCGGCCAACTTCTTCCAACGTGCGGCTTCGCCCGTCTTCGAGGCCGAAGCGGAGCTGGAGGACGCGGCGTTCGCGGCTGGTGAGGCTTGCGAGGACATCTTCCACCTGCTCGCGGAGGAGCTGTTGGCTCGCGGCTTCGGCCGGGGCCAGGGCGGTCGGGTCTTCGAGGAAGTCACCGAGGTGGCTGTCCTCTTCTTCGCCGATCGGGGTCTCCAGCGAGACCGGCTCCTGCGAGACCTTCTGGATCTCGCGGATGCGTTCCGGAGTGTAGGCGGCGGCCGCGTCCGGCTTCCCGGACTCGGTCATGCCCCGCGCGATCTCTTCGCTCGTAGGTTCGCGGCCGTATTCCTGCACGAGGCGGCGGCTGACGCGGACGAGCTTGTTGATCGTCTCCACCATGTGGACCGGGATGCGGATCGTGCGGGCCTGGTCCGCGATGGCGCGGGTGATGGCCTGCCGGATCCACCAGGTTGCGTAGGTAGAGAACTTGAAGCCCTTGCGGTAGTCGAACTTCTCGACCGCGCGAATGAGGCCGATGTTGC
This sequence comes from uncultured Anaerolineaceae bacterium, assembly GCA_964557245.1. Taxonomy (GTDB): domain Bacteria; phylum Chloroflexota; class Dehalococcoidia; order Tepidiformales; family Tepidiformaceae; genus Amarobacter. The sequence goes on from CAZKZR010000193.1 coordinate 4,548, forward strand.
CTTCCTGGATCAGGTCCAGGAGCGACATTCCACGGCCGATGTACTTCTTCGCCACAGAGACGACGAGGCGGAGGTTCGCCTCGGTGAGGCGGCGGGTGGCCTTCTGACCGTTCCGCTTCACGGTATCGAAGTGGTAGCGCAGCTTCTCTTCGAGCGGCGAGATCTTTTCGATCAGGCCATCGACCGGGGGCACGAGGTCATCTTCGCTGCCGGCTTCGGTGCCCATCTGGGAGACCAGGTCCGAGGTGAGGATGTGGGTCACGATCGAGAGCTGGATGATTCGCTGGTAGGCGTCGTCGTCTTCGAGCTTGAGCTTGTTGACGATGTGCATCCGGAAGTCCGGGTCCATCTCGCCATCGATCAGGCCGCGGAACTGCGGGTCGGCGATGGTTTCGCTGTAGGAGAGCGCCTTCAGCTTCTGGCCCTCGGGGTTCCGCCACTTGCGGTTGACGGTGATGGTCTCGCCCTCGTCATTCTTGCGGGGCACCACCAGCTTGTCGAAGTCATCGATGAACTTCTTGGCTTCTTTGTAGACGGGAAGCAGGGCGCCCCACTGCTCGAGGAGCTGCACGGCGACGCGCGCAGCGGACGGAGGATGACCGTAGTTGGTGACGTATTCCTGCTCGATGGCCTCGATATGGAGGCCTTCTTCCATCTGGCGCGCGAGGTGTTTCTCGTCGTCCGCGGTGAGCAGGTACACCTTGCCGATTTCGCGCAGATACATGCGGACCGGGTCATCGATGCCCTCGGTCTCCTCAGTCAGCAGCGCGAGACTGGCGTCTTCCTCCTCTTCCTCTTCTTCGTCTTGGTTAATTTCTTCTTCGTCTTCGGTGACGATTTCGTTCAGCTCGTCCTCGGATGCGTCATCGTCGGCAAAGCTGGACAGACGGCTCAAAACACCGTCAATGACGGCGCCATCGCTGGTGGTGGAGGAGCCAGTCAGGACATCTTCGGTCATAGAGTAAAAAGTACCTCGTGGAAAAGCGGGCGAAAACGACTCGACGCGCAGGGCATACTGCGCCTTTTCCATCCTAGCAAGCGTTTGAACGCATTTCAAGGGTCGGTCGGCGCAACCGGCTGCCTTGGTGCACTGACAACAGAAGTTGACAGTAAACGGCCGCCATCGACACCATGACGGATGCCTACGACACGCCATGACCGCGCACGAGGCGCCCGCCTCCAGGAACAGCTCGAACGCCTTCGTCTCGCCGCCGGGGTGCTCGCTTCGACGGCGGAAGAAGCCCGCCGCGCCCGCGGCCTTCGCGATGCGGCGATTCGGGAAGCCGCAGCGGCGGGCCTCTCGCTTCGGCAGATTGGGAGCGCGCTCGGCCTCTCAGCCCAGGGCGTCGCGACCGCCGCGGCCGGCCGGCCAATCTATGACAGCATCGGCGCCTCATATGCTCGCACCCGCCAGCCCGACCCGCGTATTCGCGACGTCATCTGGTCGGCTCTCGGTGATGCGAAGTCGGTGGTGAACGTCGGCGCTGGCGCGGGGTCCTACGAACCGCCGCAAACGCTCCTCGCGGTTGAGCCGTCGATGGTGATGATCGCCCAGCGCCCCGCGGGTCTCGCCCCGGCGGCTGTGACCACCGCTGAGCGCATCCCCCTGCCTGACAAGTCGGTCGATGCGGCGCTCTG
>CAZKZR010000194.1:0-6181 GCA_964557245.1 uncultured Anaerolineaceae bacterium
GAGGCGATGTGCGGGAGCACACTCTTCTCGAAGGCGCGGGTGGCCTCCGCTTTCTCTTCCAGCGGCCGGGCGCGCAGGGTTGTGCCCCGGACTGAGGCGCGCTTTCCGAGCAGCACGCCGAGGTTCGCGTTGGTCGTGTTCCCGCCCATCATTCCGACGAGAATCATGCGCCCCTTGAGGGCGATCGCCTTCATGTTGCGGTCCCAGTACTCCGCGCCGATCACGTCCAGAATGACATCAACGCCGCGATTTCCGGTGGCCCTCAGGACTTCATCGGCGAAGTCCTGTTCGCGGTAGTTGACCCCAACGTCCATACCGAGCGCCCTGGCCTGCTCGATCTTTTCCGCGCTGCCGGCCGTGCCGATGACGAGGGAGGCGCCCATTGCCTTCGCAATCTGGATGGCGGCGACGCCGACGCCGGAACCAGCGGCGTGAATGAGGACCGATTCGCCCGCGACCAACCTGCACTGGCGGAGAGCATCGTGCGCGGTTATGTACACTTCGGGAGTGGCGCCAGCCTCCGCCCAGCTGAGGTTCGCCGGCACTTTCATGGCCAAACGGGAGTGGGTCACCACCTGTTCGGCGTAGGCGCCTCCGGCCAACAGACCCATCACGCGGTCGCCCACGGCGAAGCCCTCCACGCGATCGCCTACGGCGGTGACTTCGCCGGCATATTCCATACCGGGGATTTCGTGTTGGGGCTTCGGTCCCGGCTGCGGGTAGCCCCCCATGCGCTGTAGCAGGTCGGCACGGTTAAGCGCTGCCGCGTGGACGCGGATGAGAAGGTCTTCCGGGCCCGGCGTGGGGGCGGGGACCTCCTTCATTTGGAGGACCTCGGGACCACCCGGTTTCGTGATGACAACGGCCAGCATAGGGGCCAACCTCTGTGGGATTCGGAGTTGGGCCATCATGAACCACCGAGGGTTCGAGTTCGAGCGTGAGTTCCGCCGGCGAGGGTTGCCGCTATGATCCGTGCCGATGGACGCCGCCGCTCAGCTGGTGAGGGATATATGAGCGACCATGCCCGAGGGAGAGGCCCCGGTGGCATTTTCGGCATCGCCACTCGCTGGTCGACGTATTCTCGCGGGCTGTACCTGCTCCTCAGCTTCCCCATCTCCCTGGCGTCGTGGATCGCGCTGGTGGTGCTGGTTTCGGTCGGGGGCGGGCTGGCCATCACGGTGGTCGGCTTGCCGATTCTCCTGGTGACCATGTACCTGTGGTGCTTCCACGCGGACCTCGAGCGGCTGCTTTCCAACACCCTCCTGCAAACGCAGATCCGGCCGCTCCCGTTTGGAAGAGAACGCGGCCTGAAGTGGCCGTGGGAGCGCCTCAAGGCGCGCCTGACGAATGCCTACACGTGGCGGAGCCTGGCGTTCTTGCTTCTGGTCCGCTTTCCCATGGGCATCGCCGGGTTCGTCTGGTTCACGGTCATCGTTGGCACGCTCTTTCAACTGCTCTTCACGCCGTTCGACCTGTTGCTCGGCACCGACGCGGACGTCTTTGGCTGGACGGTCGACTCGCCGTGGGAAGCCGCGGTCTGCGTCCTTGCCGGTGTCGTGCTGCTTCTGCCGGGGTTGCACCTGCTGAGCCTCGGTGGCGCGTTTTGCGGGTGGCTCACCACGCTCTTCCTTCAATCGCCCGAAACGGACGTGCCTCAACCCTGGGGCGACGCCCTGGACCGGGCTGCCACGGCGGCCGTCGCATGGCCGGGCATGGTCGGGCGGAAGGTCTCAGCGAACGCGAAACGCGAACGCTCGCTGCAGATGCGCATTTGGATCGCGCATCTTGTCCTGTACCTGGCGGTGATGTTCGTCCTGCTGGTCATCGACGCACTGACCGTTCCGGACACCTGGTGGGTACTCTGGCCAGTGTGGGGATGGGGCATCGCACTTGCTCTGCATACAGGCTATTTGCTGGGGGGTTTGCTTGGCGGCCATGCACTCGCCTTCGCAGTCACGAACCTCGGGTTCTTCATCATCGACGCGGAGATTGTGACTGACTCCACCTGGTTCTTCTGGCCGCTCGTCAGCCGGGCGATCGCGCTCGCCGCGCATGCGTTTCTCTACTTCGGATTCGCGCCGGTCAAGGCCGAGCCGCTGGTGGAGTGGCGCGAGCAGAACGAGGCCTGAGCGAAGGCCCGAGGGTGCCAACGTCGTCGTCAGTCGTCCAGGACAGCGAAAAGTTCGACGAGGGGCAATTCGAAGCCGGGGAGGCACTCGGCGCTCAGGACCTGGGCATCACGCCCCTTCTCAGCGCGGGCGTCGAACACCTGAGCCGTACGGCTGACGGGATCGATGAGCCAGCAGGCTTCGACTCCGCTGACGCGAAGGAACTCGCACTTGCGCTGGAGCTCGGCGAGCGTCTGTTCTCTCGATCGGACCTCGACGGCGAGCGTAGGTGGGGCCTCGCCGCCCCGCGGAATGCCAGCTTTCCAATACGACAGGTCTGGCAAACGGTAGTTCGGCAAGTCACCAAGTTTCGCTCGAGCTTCCGGACCAATGCGGCCCCTGTGGACTTTCATCCAAATCTTGAGCTGGTAGATGAGTTCGGCAACAAGCTCGACATGTTCCTCTTGAGGCATAGGCTTCTGCAGCACCAACCCGTCGACGTATTCGAGGTAAGGCTTCTCGTCCGGGAGCGCGAGGTACTGCTCCGGCGTCATGCGCACACCGTGGTATTTCGACTGCCAGCGAGGGCGAGTCGGACCCTTGGGGTGCGGGCTGTTCGGCTGCCGGATGGCCATCTGGGAAAGTATACCTCTCGTCCTCTAGCCGTTCCTGCGCACGCCAAGCGTGACCCGCGTGCCTTCGAGATCCTGCTCTGCGCTGTGCACACCGGCGGGCGGCGCTGAAAGCACGAGCTCGGTGGTCAGCGTTTCGGCGCGGATGTAGTCGCCCTGCGAGGCGATAACGCGGTCGACTTCGGCATCGCCGGCGACCCAGGTGGTAATGCGGTCGGCGAGTTCGAATCCCGCTTCGCGGCGCATGTCCTGGACGCGCCGGACGAGTTCGCGTGCCAGCCCTTCATCGGCGAGTTCGGGAGTGATCGCGGTCGTGACGGCGACCGTGTAACCCGCGTCCTGCGCCGCCGCGTACCCATCGGTGTCCTGCGCCTGGAGGAGGATGTCTTCCGGCTCCAACTCTTTGCCTGCCACGGAGACTGGCCGGCCGCGACGCACGGATTCGGCAACCTCTGCCGGCGCTAGAGACGCCAGTCCGCTGCGGATCGCGGCCACCTCCGCACCGTACTTTTTGCCCAGCACCGGCAGGTTCGGCTTCACGTCGTAACGCACCACCGCCGTCTCGTCTCCGAGCATGCTCAGCGCTTTGGCGTTCAACTCTTCGAGAACCAGGTTGGCGTTCTTTTGCAGCGAGACCGCCTCTTCCGGCGTGCGAACCTTTACCAGCACCTCGGCTATGGGCTGGCGGACCTTGATCTGCGCCTTTGCGCGGGCGGCACGGCCGAGCGAGCAGGCTCGCTTCACGAGCTGTGTTTCTGCATTCAGACGCTCATCGATGAGCGACGTATCGGCCTCTGGCCAGCTTGCAAGGTGCACGCTGATCGGCGCGGCGGGGTCCGTCGACGCCACCAGGTTGCGATAGAGCTCCTCCGCGACGAACGGCGTGAACGGCGCGATGAGCTTCGATACGGTGACGAGCGCGGTGTAGAGCGTGTCGTACGCGCTCTGCTTGTCGGCGTCGCCCTCGCTGGCGCCACGCCAGAAGCGCCGGCGGCTTCTGCGGACATACCAGTTCGAAAGGTCATCGACGAACGCCTCGATGGCCCGTCCCCCGGAGGTGGGGTCGTACCCCTCGAGCGCCTCGGTAACCTTCACGACGAGCGAGTTCAGTTCGCTCAACAGCCAGCGGTCGATCTCCGGCCGGGGGCCGGTGAACGGAACCGTCGCGTCGTATCCGTCGATGTTGGCGTAGCTGACGAAGAATGAATACGTATTCCAGAGGGTGAGCATGAAGCGGCGGAGGCCTTCCTCGACGAGCGCGCCACTGAAGCGGCGGGACGAGCCTGCGGGGCTGGCCGTGTACATGTACCAGCGAGTCGCGTCCGCGCCCTGGGCATCGAGCACCGTCCACGGATCCACGGTGTTGCCGCGGCTCTTGGACATCTTGTTGCCCTTCTCGTCGTTGATGTGGCCGAGGCAGATGACGTTCTTGTAGCTGATGCTCTCGGGGATGGCTTCGCTCGCCTTCAGCATCGTGGCCTCGGCGTGGAGCGTGTAGAACCAGCCGCGGGTCTGGTCGATGGCCTCGCAGATGTAGTCCGCGGGGAAGTGCTTGAGGAACGCTTCCTCGTTTTCGAACGGGTAGTGCCACTGGGCGTAGGGCATGGCTCCGCTGTCGTACCAGGCGTCGGCGACTTCCGGCACGCGCCGCGCGTCTCCTCCGCACTTCTCGCACTTCAGCACGATGTCGTCGATGAACGGCCGGTGGAAGTCATCCATCGCTTCGGCTTTCGCCGGGTCCTTCGCGTTAGCGACGATCTCCGCCTTCGAGCCCATGCACATCGCGTGGTCGCAGGCGGTGCACTTCCAGAACGGGAGCGGCGTGCCCCAGTAGCGCTCGCGGCTGAACGCCCAGTCGATGTTGTTCTCCAGCCAGTTGCCGAAGCGCCCGGTTTGGATGTGCTCGGGGTACCAGTTGATGCGGCTGTTGCCTTCGAGCAGGGATTCCTTCTGCTTTGTGGTGCGGATGTACCAGCTGGGCTTCGCGTAATAGAGCAGTGGCGTGCCACAACGCCAGCAGAACGGGTAGGTGTGCTTGATGGTGCCCTTCTTGAGCATCAACCCGCGCTCTTCGAGGTATATTTCGACATCCTTGTCGGCCTGCTTGGCGAATTTGCCGGCGCCGGGCAGGCCTTCGGCCATGAGCCCGCGAAGGTCGATGGGCTGGACGAAAAGCAGGCCGAACAGCTTGCCCTCGGCGAAGTCTTCAGCGCCGAAGGCGGGCGCCGTGTGCACGATGCCCGAACCGTCATCCAGGGAGACGTAGTCGGCGGCGATCACGCGGCGGGCCCGGTCGGTCGATTCGTCCTTGGAAACGGGGCGAAGGTGGCCGTCTTCGTTGAACTTCATGATCGCCTGGCCGAGGTGCTCAGGGCGATAGAGCGGCGTGTAGGCGAGGCCGACGAGCCCGCGACCCTTTACCACGCCCTCTTCCTCTGCCCCCTCGCCGAGGACCTTCTCTGAGAGGGCTTTCGCCAGCACGAGGTAGTCGGCGTCATGCCGGTAGATGCCATAGTCAGCGTCTTCGTTGACGGCGAGGGCAACGTTGCCCGGCAGCGTCCAGGGCGTAGTTGTCCAGGCGACCAGCCAGACGGTTGACGGGTTGCCGGGCACGGCGCTCCCAGTCGACTTCGCGAAGTCTGCGCCGTCCACTGCGAACTTCACGAAAACGCTCGGGTCGGACGTGTCGTCCTGGTAGCCCTGGCTGACTTCGTGGTCGCTGAGACTGGTCCCGCAGCGAGGACAGTGGGGCGTTACGCGGTAGTCCTGGTAGACCAGGCCGTGGTCCCACATCTGCTTGAAGATCCACCAGCAACTTTCGATGTAGTTGTTGTGATAGGTGACGTAGGGGTTGTCGTAGTCCGCCCAGAAGGCGATGCGCTCGCTCAGTCGGGTCCACTCTTCGACGTAGCGGGAAACCGACTCCTTGCACTTCTGATTGAAGGCCGCGATGCCGTACTGCTCGATCTCGGGCTTGGATTTAAGGCCGAGTTCTTTCTCGATTTCGAGTTCAACCGGGAGCCCGTGAGTATCCCAGCCGCCTTTCCGGGGCACGCGGTAACCGCGCATGGTCTTGTAGCGCGGGATGAGGTCCTTGAACACCCGCGAGAGCACGTGGTGGATGCCGGGACGAGCGTTCGCGGTTGGGGGCCCTTCGTAGAAGATGAAGAGCTTGTCCTCCGGCCGCTCCTCAATGCTGCGGCGGAAGATGGCGTTCTGTTGCCAGAAGGCCAGCACCTCTTCTTCGAGCTTCGGGAAGCTGACGCGCGTATCAACCGGTTTGAACATGGTTAATTACCTGCCTCGGAGGGTTAGCGGTACAACCGGCCGATATGCGGCTGGCGTACCTCAAACGCAATGGATCGCAGCGAGACAGGCAAACAAAAAGCGCCCATCCCACCAGGGACGAGCGCTGCGGCCCGCGGTACCACCCTGTTTTCC
>CAZKZR010000195.1:0-6178 GCA_964557245.1 uncultured Anaerolineaceae bacterium
TCGAACTCGAGCGCCTCGCCATGCTCGAAGCGGTCAAGGGCAGCGAGCGCTGGCCCGCCATCTGGGAGCGCCCCGCAGCCTAGCCGAGGGACGCCGACGGCGCGCGAAATCCGAGGCGCGCACGCAGTAAGCGCTGCGATGTCGACTCGCCACGACCGCTCGGAACTCCATCCGAGGCGCGCACGCGGTAAGCGCTGGGATGCTGGCTAACCACCACAGCCATGCGGCAGCCCGAGCCTTCACGCGCCTGATCCGCGGAAAGCGGCAGCCCGCTACCCTGTCTCTACGTCTCTCCACTTCCGCCATTGCGAACCCGGCAGATCCGCGCCCTGGTGATTAAGGACATACTCTCGAGCCGCGACCACATCGTCGTCGCTCCACAGATAGCGCGTCGATCCGTGTCGTTCCCACATCTTTTCGTCGGGCGTGAGGAGACCGGCGACTCTGAGATCACGAGTCGCGGCCGCTTTGAGCGCGGTCAGGATTCGTTCTGGCTTGGTCATGCCCGAAACGACCACATGGATGTGCTCTGTCCGCACGTTGAGTTCGGCGAGCAACCAGCCTCGGTCATGGCAAACCGAACGGATGGCGGACTCGATGACGGCCCGCATCGACGGCGAAATCCGTTGGCGCTCCCCTGACATGAGGCGCAACTCTCGTTGTCGTCGGAAATCGTCTCGGAGAAGTGGCATCTCGCCTGGCGAATTGTGGTTCCGGTCTTTGGACCCGCGCAGATCGCCGTGGAGCCACGAGCCGTATGTGCCGAAGGTCAGGAAATAGGCGAGGGGTTCGCTCATAGCCGCGGGCGAAGCGTACACCGTGGTAGCTCACGCATGGCCCCATTGGTGCGAGTCGAGTCCCAGCGCTTACTGCGTGCGCGCCTCGGATCAGGTGCGCCTCGAATCGCCGTCACTCCGTGGTAGCATTCCCCCGCTATCCCAACCACTCCACGGAGCCACGCATGACCACCGCCGAACCCCTCACCCGCGTCGATACCGGCACCGACCACCTCCTCGCCGAGCGCGACGGCCACACCCTCATCCTCACCTTCAACCGCCCCGAGCGCATGAACGCCATCAGTGGACCCATGCTCGGCAACCTCTCCCGGCTGCTGACCGAAGCCAACCGCGACCCCAGTGTTCGCGTCGTCATTCTCACCGGTACCGGTCGCGGCTTTTGCGCCGGCCTGGACCTCGTCGACAACAACCCGAACTCCGCCAGCGGTGGCATCCGCCCCGCTCGTTCGCTGTTCGACCTCCACGATTCGGTGCCGACCGTCCTCTGGAACATGGACAAGCCCCTCATCGCCGCGCTCAACGGCCCGGCGGCGGGCTACGGCATGGACCTCGCCATGCTTTGCGATATCCGCATCAGCGGCGAAAACGGCAAGATGGCCGCCATCACTGCCCGCCGCAACCTCCTGCCCGAAAGCGGCGGTTCCTGGCTGCTCCCGCGCCTCGTCGGCTGGGCAAAGGCCAGCGAGATGTTCTATCGCGGCCTCACCCTTAACGCCCAGCAGTGCCTCGAAATCGGCCTCGTGAATACGGTCGTCCCTCAGGACGAACTCATGAGCACCGCGCGCCAGTGGGCCGCCGAAATCGCCGCCAACGCACCGATGGCCGTCCAGACCACCAAGCGCATGATGCGCCAGGGCCTGGAAGAGTCTTACGAGACCACTGTGGACCACCTCATGGCCCATTTGAACGTCATGTTCGGCATGGAAGACTTCAAGGAAGGCGTCGCTGCCTTCCTTGAAAAGCGCGCCCCTGAATTCACCGGCCGCTAACCGCCCACCAAAATAGCCCCGACCGTCAGGGAGGCAATCGGCCTCGAATCCCCCTATCGGCGAACACAAAAAAGGCCGGGCAGCTCTGCCCGGCCTTCCTATCTCGATTGCCGCTCGCTCGGAATGCTTAGCTCGCCGTGTGCAGCACCAGCACCGCGCGCGAAGTCCCGTGGATCACGCGGTCCGTGGTGCTCCCAAGCGCGATCCGCTTGGCCAGCCCCTTCCCGGTCGACGTCATCACGATCAGTCCGGCATCTACGGATTCCGCGGTTTCCAGGATCGCGCTCGCGGCGTCTCCCTGCACCAGGACGGTCTGCTCGCCCGACTTCGCCGTTTGCGCCAAATATTCCTTGGCCGCCTGTTCCAGCGTGCTGTAGAGGTCTGTCGGGTATGCCGCAAACTCGATGCCTACCGGCGGCGGCATCGTGAACGACCGCACCAGCACCACCTTCAGCCCGTCCTTGGCGGCAAGCTCTCGAGCCGTCGCCAGGCCCTTTTCCGCTTCATCCGATCCATCCAGCGCCACTAGCACTGGCCGTGGCGCTCCGGGTGCAATCGGCGCCTCGGTCCCGGGCTCGATCAGGACGGGAATCGCCGCCCCGCGCACGATCTTATCGGCCACGCTGCCAAACACCGCTGCCTTGAAGCCTCCGCGACCGTGCGAAGCGAGCGCCAGCGCCCCTGCCGTCACCGATGCTGAAAGCACCTGGTCGGCCGGAGCGCCGGCCAGTACCTCGCACGCCACATCGCCCAGTCCGTGCCGCGCGGCCAGCTCGCTGCTGTACTTCTGGAAGCTCTCGGCTGCCCCAGCGCGCGCATCCGGTTTGATGTCCGCGTCCAATACATGAATGAACTTCAGCGGAGCCCCGGTCGCGCGCGAGTACCACGCCGCCGCCGGCAACACGTATTCAGCCGTCTTTGATCCGTCCAGCGGCACAAGGATCGGTTTGCTATCTGCCATCTGAAGCCTCCCCCAAGGTTCGTTCGTTGCTAGAGCATGAACCAAATCTCCGCCTGCCGCGAGGGGCTATCAGTACACCCGCTCTGACCCTACGGGTACGCGGATTCTGTACGAAAGGACATTCGGCAAGTCCCAATTCCCAGCGACTATGAGTTCACCAGGGCGGGCGAACACAGAAAGCACAAGGCGGCAGTCATCCATGTCTGACGAAACTACCACCGGCGGAAGCGCCTTCGAGACAGCACCGCTCAGCAGGCGACGGTTCCTGCGCCGCGCCGGTGTTGTCGGCGCTGCCATTCCGGTTGCCTCCGGCCTCGTAGCCGCGGCCTGCTATAACGACCCGACCGGTGGCCCCGCCACCACGCCCTCCGGCGTTGGCGCGCAGAACGTCCAGGCCGGCGCGACCGTCGCTCCCACCACCACCTCCGTCAACTGGCAGAAGATCGACGAAGACCACAAGAAGGGCGTCGTTAACTTCCTCAAGAACGCCAAGTCCCCCCTCACCAAGGGTAAGGGCATGGAAGAGCTCGCCTTCAAGCTCGATAACGGCGTCAAGGTCTTCGAACTCACCATGGACGAAGTGAACTGGGAAGTTGCACCGGGGCAGGTTGAAAAGGCCCGCGGTTACAACAACCAGATCCCTGGACCGACGATCCGCGCCACGGAAGGCGACAAGGTCCGCATCAACGTCAAGAACAACCTCACAGAGAGCTCCGCCATCCACTGGCACGGCCTCTACGTCCCGACCAACATGGACGGCGTTCCCTACGTCAGCCAGAACCCCATCGAGCCCGGCAAGACCTTCACCTACGAATTCACCGTGCGAAACCAGGGCTCGCACATGTACCACTCCCACCACAACTCCGCGGACCAGGTGAACCGCGGTCTCCTCGGCGCCTTCATCGTCCTGCCGAAGGACCCCGCCGCGTACCCCAAGTACGACCAGGAAGCCATCCTCATCCTCAACGACTCCCTGCTCGGCTTCACCATCAACGGTAAGGGCTTCCCGGCCACCGCTCCGCTGGTCGCCCAAAAGGGTCAGCGTCTCCTCATCCGCTGGATGAACGAAGGCATGATGTATCACCCTATGCACCTCCACGGCATGCCCATGGAAGTGTTCCAGCGCGATGGCTGGCCAGTCGTTCCGCCCTACAAGTGCGACACCATCGATGTCCCGCCCGGCAACCGCATGGACTGCATCATCGAGTGCACCGAGCCCGGCCTCTGGGCCTTCCACTGCCACGTGCTCAGCCACGCTGAATACGAAGGCGGCTTCTTCGGCCTCGTTACCGTCCTCGCCGTCGAAGACGACAAGTTCAAAGTCGCCGACATCCTGGCGACCGTTTAAGCCTCGCCCCCGAGGGCGCGGGAGGGGAAGTCCGCGGCAGGCTCCCCTCCCGTGCAGAATCTTCGGTTACTGTGCAAACGCCCCGCAGCAATGCGGGGCGTTTTCGTGTGCTCTACCGCCTCGCCCTTATTCGCCGGCCAGTGCGTTGAGCGCTGTCCCGGTCACCCGGTACGTGGTCCACTCGTCCATCGGAATCGCTCCCAGCGCTTTGTAGAACTGAATGGAAGGTTCATTCCAATCCAGAACCGCCCATTCGAGCCGGGCGCATCCCCGCTCCACCGCCAGGGCAGCGAGCTTTGAAAGAAGCGCTTTCCCGTATCCGTGCCCCCGGTACTCAGGGCGAACGAACAGATCCTCCAGGTAGATCCCTGGCTTCCCTTCCCACGTGCTGAAGTTGTGGAAGAACAGCGCGAACCCCGCGCTCGCTCCCGAATCCGTTTCCGCCAGGATGACCTCGGCGTACGGCCGAGCCCCAAACAGGTACTCGCGAAGCTCTTCGCGGTCCAGCCGCACCGCATCGGGCTCTCGTTCGTACTCCGCTAGCGCATGAATCAGCTCGATGATCGTGTCCAGATCCGCGTTGGCGGCGGAGCGGAGCATCAGTCCTCTACCAGTTCGACCCGGGAGACGGTGGCGCCTTCCTTGGCGATCCGTGTCACCAGCGAGCGTCCTTCATAGCCCCGGCTCTGGGATGCGGCCAGCATCGCCGCCGAAACCTCCCTCGCCGAACCTTCGGGGCAAATCGCCGCGATGCTGCTCCCGGCCCCGCTCAGCCACGTCGCATACGCGCCAGCCGATTTCGCGGCCTCGAAGATGTCGAACATCGGCGGAAACAGGCTCGCCCGCTGCCGCTGGTGGATCCGGTCGTCTGTCGCCTCGGCCAGCAAGTCCATCTGCCCGCTCGCCATCGCCGCAACGAACAGTGCCGCCCGCCCGGTGTTGTGCACGGTGTCGGCCTTCGAATACTGCTCAGGGAGCGCCTTCCGGGCCTCCTTCGTCGGCATCGAATGGTCGGGGATCAGGATGGCCATCGCCGCATTCGCCGGGAACCGGCAGGCCGCGCGCAGGTAGTGCCCATCCGCCGCCTGCACGCACACCTGCATCCCGCCGAACAGCGCCGGGCACGCGTTATCCCCATGTCCCTCGAGTTCGGACGCGATGTCGAGGCACTGCCCCTCCGTCATCGTCCGCTGCTCGAATTCGTTAACCGCCACAACCCCGGCCACCCTCGCTACCGCGCTCGCGCCCAGGCCGCGCCCCAGGGGTATCGAGACCTGGTAACGGGCCCGGATGCCGTTCGGCGCAGTCTTCCCCAGCCGCTGATACGTCTGCCGAATCGCCGTCAGCACCATCTTCTCGCCCACGTCATCCGTCGGAGGCTGCTCTGCCTCACCGAAGGTGACGGTGATGGAGGCGAAGAGGTCCAGCGCCAGTCCGAGGCAATCGAACCCGGCGCCGAGATTCGCGCTGGTAGCGGGGACACGTACGGTGATGGCCGTTGCTTGCATTGGCGTTGCGTTCCGTTTTGAGAAGCGGCAATGGTACCAGCAGAGGTCGTACGAACCACGACACCACCACCCGCCCACCGCCCTCGAACGACCCTTCGGGCGAGTTCTTATCCCGCCGTTAGGGTTAATCCGGAGAGAGATCAGCGCCCGGGATGCCGATAGTGGAACTGAAATGCCGGGATCCCTGATTCAGCGCCGGGTGGCTTTTGGTGCGCTCTGCAGCGTCGCGGTCCTCCACGCCCTCGTTTATCCCGTGCTTTTCACCGACGACTACAGCAGCTTCTCCATTGCGCTCTACGAAGCGCCCGCGCTGGCCGCGCTCGTGCTCGTCGCCTTCCGCCTCCGCGCCAGCAGTGGCAAGGACCGCCAGGGCTGGACCTTCATGCTCCTCGCCGTGGCGCTCACCGCTGTCCTCGATGTCACCTGGTCCTACGTCTACCGCCTCAACGGCGGCGACATGCCGTACCCCAACTGGCTCGACCCGTTCTATCTCACCACCTACCTGGTCTACATCTCGGCTGTTGGCTTGTTGTCCTCACCGTTGTGGCGCGGAGCCGACAAACGCTGGATGTTCG
>CAZKZR010000196.1:0-6165 GCA_964557245.1 uncultured Anaerolineaceae bacterium
CGTCGCCACAATGGGCATGCTGATGTCCGCCGCCTACATCCTCGCGATGGACACCTTCGGCCCGATTACGGACAACGCGGGCGGTATTACCGAAATGGCGGAAGGCACCAAGCCCGAAGCTCGCGAAATCACCGACGCGCTCGATACCGTTGGCAACACCACCAAGGCCCTCACCAAGGGCTACGCGGTAGGTTCCGCGGCACTCGCGGCCTTCCTGCTCTTCACCGCATACCTCGATGAGGTGCGCGTTGAGATGTCGAAGATCGCGGCCGATGACCCGGTGCGCTTCGTCGCGCTCCAGCAGGACAACAACATCCTGCCCCCGGGCGACGACATTAAAGCGGCAGCCGCCGAGAGCATGAACGTGTACGCCGATGCTCTCGAAGGTCTCAAGGACGCGGTCGGCGATGACGACAAGTTCAGCCAGGCTGACGTTGATTCCCTGACCGTGGCTGACCGCAAGGAAACCGCCGCCATCCTGAACCGCAAGGTCACCGATGGAGACGTCTCCGCGGACCAGGCACGGCCATTCCTCGATACAGGCAGTCCAATTCCGCTGCCGCGCATCATGCCGGTGAACATCGCCAAGGTTGATGTCTTCGTCGGCGCGCTCCTCGGCGTCATGCTCGTCTTCCTCTTCAGCTCGCTCTCCATCCGCGCTGTGGGTAAGGCGGCCGGAGGCATCATCGAAGAGGTGCGCCGCCAGTTCCGCGAAAACCCGGGCATCATGACCGGCGAAGTTCGCCCGGACTACCACCGCGCCGTAGACATCACGACGCGCGCCGCCCTTCGCGAAATGATCGTGCCGGGTATCCTCGCGGTCGGTCTTCCGGTCGCGGTCGGCCTCATCTTCCGCTACGCCTACGGCGGCGACGGAAACGAAGGTTGGGCGTCAGTGGCTGGGCTTCTGATGGTTGGCACCATCGGTGGTGTGCTCGTGGCTACCTACCTGAACAACGCGGGTGGTGCCTGGGACAACGCCAAGAAGTTCATCGAATCGGGCGGCCTTAAGAACGACGACGGCACTGTTGTCGGCAAGGGTTCTGAGACCCACGCCGCCGCCGTTGTCGGCGACACGGTGGGTGACCCGTTCAAGGACACTGCCGGCCCGGCGCTGCACGTTCTCGTGAAGCTCCTCAGCACCATCACCCTCGTGCTTGCCCCGCTGTTCATCAGCTAAGCGAGCATCAGCCAGCAAAACACAGAAGGCCGGGAGCAATCCCGGCCTTCTGCATTTCCAGCCTGACACACGCCTACTCTCGTGCCATCACCAGGAGCATCTTCATCTGTGTCACGGCCTCCACAGCATGAGGCTCGTTTGCGGGCAACAGGATGACCTGCCCGGCACCCACGTTCCGGGCAACGCCGGAAATGGTGATTTGTGCCTCGCCTTCGACGATCTGCACCAGCGCTTCGAACGGCG
This sequence comes from uncultured Anaerolineaceae bacterium, assembly GCA_964557245.1. Lineage (GTDB taxonomy): Bacteria > Chloroflexota > Dehalococcoidia > Tepidiformales > Tepidiformaceae > Amarobacter. Next base: position 1,424 of record CAZKZR010000196.1, read on the forward strand.
TGGTGTGCTCGCTCAGGCCCTCCCCCTGGTCGAAGGCGAACACCGTCACCGTGCCGCCCTTCTTGTGGACCAGCGTGCGGCTGACCACCGCCCCGGGCTGATAGGCCACCAGTTCGCTCACCGTCAGGACTTCGCCCGCGGCAACCTCGTTACCGGCCATCATCGTTCCTCCTTCATCCTGAACGGTTCCGAATCTAGCACTTGGTTCCGTATGTGACCTGTTTCACGCTTTGCCGGATTGCGAGCCTACCCGCTTCTCCCGTAGTCTCCCCAGCACGATGTGCTTCGTTGCCATTTCCACTCTCGCAGAAGCGGCCGCCGCCACCACTCATGGCGCCAACCTTCCCGTGCTCGTGGAAATGGCCTCGACGGCATAGCGAAACACCTACCCGCTCAAACCGCTCGAGGCTCAACCGCAAGGTTGGGCCTCTTCGGTTTCCAGGAGGATATGCACCATGGCTCCAAGACCGTTCGAAGGCTCCCTGGTCCGCTTACGCGCCCGGGACGAGACTGATGCGGACGACTTCCACCGCTGGATTAACGACTGGCAAACGGTGAAGTACCTCGGCCAGCGCTATCCGCGAAGCATGACCTTCGAACGGGAGATGATGCGCAACTCCGCGATGGGCTATGGAGAGAGCCACTTCATCATCGAGACTCTCGCCGATGCACGCGCCATTGGCTGGCTCGGTTTGCACGCCGCCACAGGCGAAGACCGCGGGGCGACGTTGGGCATTGCCATCGGCGAGCACGACTTCCTCGATGGCGGCTTCGGTACGGATGCGATGCGGGTCGCCTGCCGCGTGGCATTCGAGGTGATGAACCTCAACCGCGTGGATCTCACTGTCTACGATTGGAATCCGCGAGCGATCCGGGTTTACGAGAAGGTGGGTTTCCAGCACGAAGGCGTGCTCCGGGAGGGCATCTTTAAAGCGGGGCGGTGGCACAACCTGGTGTTCATGAGCGTCCTCAGAGGTGAACTGCGATGACTGTCCCCATGCCTGAATCTCCCTTCGAAGGACGACTGGTGCGTCTGCGCGCTCGCGAGCCGGAAGACGAGCCGCAACTGCACCGATGGTTTAATGACCCCGAAGTCACCGAGTTCCTTGCGCTGAAGTACCCGCTCTCGCACCACCAGGAGAAGTCCTTCCTGGAGCGCGCTGCTGACGTGGGCTATCACAACGCGAACTTCGCCATCGTTGCCCGCGAGAACGGCACGATGATTGGCGGCTGCGGGTTCGAAAAGGTGAGTGCTGAAGACCGCCGCGCTGAACTCGGCATCGCGATCGGCGATAAGGCCTACTGGGATGGCGGCTACGGAACGGACGCGATGCGTGCCCTATGCCGCTTCGGGTTCGACATCATGAACCTCCACCGCATCCAGCTCGATGTCTACGCCGGAAACCTCCGCGCCCAGCACGTCTACGAGCGGGTGGGCTTCCGCGTGGAGGTGCGAAAACGCCAGGGCATTTACAAGTTCGGCGCGTACCAGGACGTGCTGGTCATGGGCCTCCTGGAAGGCGAATTACGCCTTGACGACTGAGCGTGCCGGGTAATCCCCACTGGGTCGTTAACGAGCGGCAAGCTAGGCTGAACCTACCGGGGGAAGTCTGTGTCCATTGAACTCGTCGGCTGGGTGGCTGTGGTGCTCACCCAGGTCTTCTGGTTTCCCAACATCTCCAAGATCCTGCGGACGCGCGATGTCGCCGGATACTCGCTCTACGCCTGGCTGATCATGCTCGCCGGCCTGAGTTGCTGGCTCGCGTACTTCGTGGTCAAGGGCGATGTTGTCGGCATTGTGGCGAACCTCTGCGGCGTCACCGGCGCCGGCATCACTACCGCCTGCATCTGGTTTTGGGGCCGCGGTCGGTCCCGCGCCAGCCATACGGCGGTAGCGACCGGGACTTCCGAGCAGCCCATTCTGCTGACCGAGGTATTCACGACGGATCAGGGATAACCCGGATAACGCGGACGATTCTGTCAACTGACCGGTAAATTTGTGACAGTTTTCCCAATCAGGGGTTGACACCCTTGTGCCAAGATTGGTAGCTTCCGGCAGTAGACGGTTTTCCCGCCGTTTACAAAGCGCTCGGTTAACAGTGCACAACCTGCCTAGTGTCCTGATGAAGGACAACGGGGGACCCAGTTATCTGGGGCGAATTCGATTGCTCCGCTGTGCAATCGATAGGGCGCCTTCCGCCCGAGCCCGTCAGCTAACCCCGGAGGCAGTTCTGGAAGGCCTTGTGAGCAGGTAGCTCGCATCGAGGTCTTTTTTTCTGTCCTCGAATATCCACATACGTCTCGTTGAGAGGGAGGGAATTCCTATGCCGGCTTTGCAAGAAGCTCCACCTAAATCATGCCCCAAGTGCCGCGGCTCGATGATCGTCGAGCGAGACTGGCATGGCACGTACGGCAGCTGCATCATGTGCGGCTACGTCCACGAAGTGCTCACCAGCCCCCCGGTTGACCTGGCTGCCGAAGAAGCAGCGCTTCCCCAGCGCCAACGCCGCCGCCAGCCGTCGCACGGCAAACTCCGGCTCTGATCCAACCACCGCGCTAAGAGACGAAGCCCCCGCGAGTCATCGCGGGGGCTTTCGCTTTTCTCCAGAAACACGACTGCCTATGATTCGCCGCCGGAGGGGTGACGCCAATGCCATACATCCGAGTCTCCATCGCGAAGCCGCGCAAGGGCGAAGAAGCTCGCCTCGAAGAACTCATGCGGAAGCTCAACGAACTCTCGGCCTCGCAGTCCGGGCATGTGGAAAGCTGGGTGCTGAAACCCCACGACGCGTCTGGGGAAGTCGCGCGCATCGCCGTCTACGAAAGTGAGCAGGCGGCTGAAAGTGCCGCGAACAGCACCTCGTTCATGTCGCTGCGCTCCGAAATCCACCTCATTACTGAACCGGGCCACACCGAGCGAGCATTCTTCAGCATCTGACTCCGGGGTTCGGCCCGGGCTAATCGGGGTTCGGCACTAGTGGCTGCCGCAGCCCCCTCGGAATCTGTGCCCGCGGGCGGCGGGGAACGCGGGGCGACCTCCGCGGGGTAGTTCTTAACGTTATGCGGGTTTCTCCCAATACGCCCCCGAAACGTGCTGACTAGACTTCAGGTTGTCCTAAGGGTTTCGCCGTCAGGCACCGGTGGACATGGGGGAGGGCCGGCGCTGGCCGTACACGTAGCGCCGCCACTCAGAGACGTACCAGAGGAGCTCACATTGAATACCACCACGCGCACCGTTGGCCGCCCGGTTGGTCTCCGCGCGAACAACGCCACTTCGAACCAGAACGGCCGGGGCCAGAACCCGATCCGCATTCTCCTGGTCGATGACCACGCGGTCATCCGGCAGGCACTCCGCATGCTGCTGGAAAACCAGGCTGAACTCGAAGTAGTGGCCGACGTTGAGAATGGTCGCGAAGCTGTCCAGGCCGTCGAGAAGCTCCAGCCTGATGTCGTGCTGATGGACGTGGTGATGCCCGGCCTGAACGGCCTTGAAGCGACTCGGCAGATCCGGCGCTCGTGCCCCGGTACGCGCGTCGTCATGCTCAGCGGCTTCGTTGATGAAGACCAGCTCCTGGATTCCATCCGCTCCGGCGCGAGCGGCTACATCATCAAGAAGTCGGATGTCTCCGAACTCGTGCTGGCGATTCAGACGGTGCATCGCGGCAACAGCTACTTCTCCAGTGCCCTGAGCGAGGGCTTTGACCTCGCCGAGGTCCTCTACCAGGCCAAGCGCAGCGACCAGCGCAACGGGGTCGATGCCCTCACCAGCCGCGAGCGGGAAGTTCTCCAGCTCATCGCCGAGGGCTACACCAACCAGGGCATCGCCAACGAGCTCTACATCAGTGTGAAAACCGTGGAGGCCCACAAGGCGCACATCATGGCGAAGCTCCACGCTCGCAATCGCACCGACCTCATTCGCTACGCTATCCGCAAGGGCATCGTCCGCCTCGAAAGCGTCGAAGAGGCCCAGGCCATGCTCAGCGGTGACGACGCCCTCGCCGTCTAATCGCTCCTCCGTTTTTCACAAAGAGAGAGGCGGGCCTTAAGGCCCGCCTCTTTTCGTGTCAGGCGAATCTCCTACTGGACTTCAATTGCGCCGACATCGCAGGCCGGGCCAAACGTCAGCGCGAACGGCGTCCCCCGCTGGTCGTAGTTGCCCATCCAGACGACAGCGTCGCAGGACGGCTGATCGCCCGTATCGATTGCCGCGCTGCCGGCGCCGAGCGTGTGGGTGAGCGTTGCCCCGCCGTTATCGGCCAGCGGTTGGAGGACCACGGCGCCGGCTGCCACCGTGGTGTAGCCCAGGCACGCGCCTTCGCTCAGGTTTCCAATGGGACCCGGCACTCCGGTGTAGAGGAGAAGCCCGGCGGTCTGATCGCAAAGGGTTCCCGCCGGCACAGCAGACGTGTAGGCAATCAACGAGTTGACCGGGTAGATGGCGCCCCATCCTCCAATCGCGTTACCAACCGCGGTACCCGAAGTGTTGTCCGCCAGCGTTGCGCGATTCAGCGAGACCGTCGCCCAGTTCGTCAGCAGGCCGCCGCCAGCTACCGAAGCGGTGTTGCCGGTGATTGTGCTGCGGTGGATGCCGCCATACGCCATGACCAGACCGCCGCCGTTTGTCGCTGAGTTGTTCGATACGGTGGAGAAGTTCACCGAGATCGCGCCGTTCGTGTTGGGGCTCATATACAGCCCGCCGCCGTCGCCGCCCGCCACGTTGTCCGCCACCGTCGAGAAGGTCA
>CAZKZR010000197.1:0-6156 GCA_964557245.1 uncultured Anaerolineaceae bacterium
GTACCGGATCAGACTCGCCTTTGAAGATGGGCGCGAGAAGAACATTGGAGGCGGTGAGGTTGGCGTACTCCACCGCGATCGCTATTTCTGGCTTCACCCACGCCGCACTCTTGTCATCCGGCGTCGGAGCAGCGAAAGGGCTAGCGTCATGGCGAAGCGCTTCCAACCTGGCGCGAAGCGCCCGTACGGTCTTGTCGGTGAATCCGCTACCGACCTTGCCCCGATACTGAAGCTCGCCCTCCACGAACTCGCCGATGACAAGCCCGCCGAAGCTGGTGCCCCGGTGGCCAGTGCCGGGCGTGAACCCGGCGACGAGAAACACCTCGTTGTCGCTGTACTTTCGCTTGAGCCATGCCCCGCTGCGTTTGCCGGGTTCGTACAGACTGTCCGCCCGTTTGGCGATGATGCCTTCGAAGCCGGCGTTTGTGGCGATCTCGTACGCCTCCTCGGCTGAGGCCGGTATCGCAAACACCTGCGTGAACTGGGCGAGCGGCAAGACGACCCGCGCGAGCGCCTCACGGCGGGCCGAGAGCGGGACCTTCGTCAGGTCGTACCCGTCGAGATGAAGCAGGTCGAACGCGTAGAGGACGGTGGGGATGGTGCGTTCGGCCTGGGCGACCTGGGTCGGGTCGGTAAGGTTCATACGTTGCTGGAGGAGTTCGAAAGAGGGCCGGCCAGTGGGGTCGATCGCAACGATTTCTCCATCGAAGACGGCCGTCGAGGCTGGCTGAGTCTTCACCGCAGCGACGATTCCTGGGTAGGCCTTCGTGACATCCACCCCGTTGCGCGAACGCAACTCGACTTCGCCATCGCGAAGCGAAGCGATGATGCGGACTCCGTCCAGTTTCGGCTCGAAGATGTAATCGCCAGTGCGCGGTAGAGGCGTCGCGGCAGCGAGCATGGGTTCGACGCGGACCAGGGCAGACTGCTTCGCACCGCGGAGTGTGGCCGGGCTGAAGCTCCAATCGGTGCCTTCGGTGTGCGCGACGGCCCCGGCGCGCAAGTCGTCCAGGGTGTAGCCCGTCGCCACGGAGGCCTCGTCATCGAGGATGTCAGCGGGAGGGTCCGACGCTCCGTCTTTGTGTTTCAACAGCAGCCACTCGCCGTTGTTCTTCATGCGGACAAGGGCGTAGGAGCCCTTCAGTTTCTTCCCGCGCATGGTCATGCCGACCTTCCCGTTCGCGAGGCCCTTGCGGAACTCCTCCTCGGACTTCGCGCGGTCCGCGAAGGGAGGCGTGATCTTTTCATCGGGTGCGAAGGTTCCAGCGTCCCAGATGAGGCTCGGGCCAGCCCCGTACTGTCCCTTCGCGATGACTCCTTCGTAGGACGCGTAGGAGAGGGGATGGTCCTCGGTCTGAGTGGCGAACCGCTTTTCTCCGGTAGCAGCGGAGGGACCCTTGGGGACGGCGAAACTCTTCATGACCCCGTCGAGCTCAAGTCGCAAGTCATAGTGCAGGCGAGTGGCCGCATGCTTATGCACCATGAACCGCAGCGGCCCCTCGGCGGGAGAGGACGCGGCGCCATCTGGCTCGGAGGTCTTCGAGAAATCCCGTTTTTTGCGGTATTCGGCGAGCGCATCGCCAGGCACGGGGGCTTAGCTCACACCTGCCGGGGTCTTCTTGGAGCGACCGCGAGCGGGCTTTTCGGCCTCCGGCGCCGGAGTGGGCTCGGCTTCGCCACCCTTCCGCTTCTTCGCCGCTTCCACACTGGCCTTGAGCGCTGCCATGAGGTCCACGGCAGGCGCCGCAGCAGCGGGTTCGGCCGGAGCAACGTACTCGTGGCCCTCGAGCTTCGCTTCGATGATCTCCTTGAGCGAGTCCCGGTACTCGTCCCGGTACTGGGTGGGATCGAACGGCTCGTGAAGGAGGTCGATGAGCGCGTACGCGACCTTCATCTCGGCCTCGGAGACCTTCATTTCAGGCGCTTCGCCCTCGGGCGGTTTCACTTCATCGGCGTAGAAGAGCGTCTCGAGCATGAGCGCGCCATTCCGAGGGCGGAGCGAGCACAGCCGCTCCTTGGTGCGAATGGCGATCTTCCCGACCGCGTTCAGTTTCTTCTCTTCGAGTGCCTTCACGAGAAGCGCGAACGGCTTCCGCCCCATCTCCTCGGGTTCGACGTGGTAGCTCTTCTCATAGAACACCGGGTCGATTTCCTCGGACTGGACGAACGCCGTGAGTTCGATCGTGTGCTTGCTGGGGATCGGGAGTTTTTCAAGGTCACTTTCGTCGACGAGGACGAAGTGATCCTTCGCGTACTCGTAGCCCTTTACGATTTCGTCAGCATCCAGGTCCTGGCCATCGGCGGCGCAGCGGCGAACAAGCTTGATGGGGCTGTTGTCGGCGGCGTGCAACTGCCGGAACGAGATGTCCTGGCTTTCCGTAGCGGTGAACAGTTTGATGGGGATGGTCACCATGCCGAAGCTGATGGTGCCTCTCCAGAGGGCTCGTGCCATGGCTGACCTCCAGCGCGCGGGGGGCGCGGGTGCGGCTAGTCGCCGGAAGATCACTCTACCATAAGAACCCGCCCGAATATGAAGTTGAGAGGCGCCAAAGAGCGGAAGTCGACTGCAGTTGTCGCCAGCCGCTAGCCCTCGGCGGCGAGCGCGGGGTTAGAAACCGTTAGCTTGTCATGGATGGTGCGGCGGAGGTGGTGCATGACCGCTCTGCGCCACTCGGGATCGTCCGCGTCTCCGTTGCGGATGCGGGCGCTCAGGTCCTTGTTGCGTTCGGTGAGGGCGTCGCGTACGGCTGTGAGGTGTGGCGGCATCGGGGAGACGCCCAACACGTGGTCGAGGCCGTCCCACTCCCGGGCGAGGTGATCTTCCAGCGTTGCGATTTCCCGGCGCAGCATCTCAACGGCGTTCATCGCCACGCGGCCGTGGAAGTTGGTACGTCCCTGGGTGTTCACCATCACGTCATCACGCAGGTAGCCGGCAATCGCTTCCAGCAGCTCATCGATTGTGGGTCGGTCTTGCATCAGTCGTGGGCCTCCTCAAGGAGTTTGAGCAGCTCCCACTCCGTCTCTGCGGTGCGGCGGCCGATGCTCGCCATTTCGACCGTCTTGTTGCGGCCGCTGAAGTAGTTGAACGCCTGGCTGATGGTGATGACGCCCCATTTCAAGTTGCCGAACAGCTCCCAGAAGTGGACGCGCTTCGCATCGACCGGGGCGCCGCCAGCGGCCTCGTAGTCGCGGTAAAAGTCGGAGTAGTCCTGGATGCCCGCCATGGGCTTCTTGCCGCCGAAGCGCCACGACTTCACCGCGAGCCAGCCGATGTCTTCCATGGGGTCGCCCCAGTGGGCGAGTTCCCAGTCGATGATGCCGCGCACGCCGGTCTCGTCGTACATGAAATTCCCCAGGCGGTAATCGCCGTGGACAAGCACTCGTTCATCGGGGTTCGGCAAGTGCTGATAGAGCCAGCGAAACGCGAGTTCGAACACTGGATGCGGGTCTGGCGCAAGTTCCCTGAAGATGCCTTCGTAGTGCTCGACTTCGGTCCTGGCGGGTGATTCGCCAGGTGGCGGAGCCTGCAAGCGCAGCAACTCCGGATGCTCGGCTGGAGAAACGCTGTGGATGCGGGCCAGGCTGCTCGCGAGTTGCCCCGGGATGACCTCGCGGGCACGCGCATACTGGTCCCCGCGAATGAGCCGCCCTCCCAGTGCTTCGCCGGGGACTCGGCGCATGATGAAGAACTTGACGGGAAACGTGTCGTCGCCGTCCCAGAGCGGTTCGGGCACGATGGCCCCGGCTTCCATAGCCGCCTTCAGCAGCTGGAACTCCAGGATGCGCGCCGCGCTGGATTCGACGCCGGCGACCGGGTCGCAGCGGAAGATTCCTTCCAGGTGCTCTGAGCCGTAATCGGCGTCGAAGGTCCATGTTTCGCGGCCCGCCCCGCCAGAGAGGCGTGCGAGGCCGGAAATCGAAGGCTCGTGGCCGGTGCGCTCCCGGATGAATTTCTTCAGCCCGGTTTCGACAGTAGTGGCGTCCAACGGCCCTACTCTGCCTGATCGAGGTATTCGCTGAGGCCGTAGCCCTTGCGTACGCCGTCGAGCGTGTACTCGGTCATGCCCTCGCCGATGTGCGTGAACGCGCCGGCGCGACGGTTTCGCAGCGGAATGAACCCGGTGACCTTGCCCTCGAGCTTGTGAACCGCGCCGCCTTCGAGTGTGATGGTGGCGCTGAGCCCGTTGTGGTAGTTGGTATTGCCCTCGTAGCTCGTATCGAGCTTCACATCGGTGATTCGTGCGAGGGTATCGCCGATGTGGAAGACGCCGCCCACGCGGTCCCCAACGATGGAGACGACCATCCCCATGTCATCGCCGAAGTTGCCGGTGATCCAGCGATAGGACGGGGTGGACTGCCAGTAGCGCGGCCCCCAGGAGTGATCGCGCAGCCCGTGGCCGGTGATGGTCATGGGCGGTTCATCATCCACCTGGAGGGTGCCGCTGACCTTCATGTGTTGTTCGTAGTGGGCACGGGCGAACTGGTTCGAAGAATCGCTGGGGTCGGCGACGTGTCCGTAGATCGGGCCGACGCCTTCGTGGATGAGTTCGAGCTTGAGGCGTTTGTGGGGGTTTTCCTTGAAGGCAACCGAGGGCTCGCGCATTTCGCGGGGGTCCTTGAGATACACAACGGACCCTTCGTAGCTGGTCTTGATCTTTTCACCCGGGACGAGGACTTCGATCTTGCAACCGCCCGCATCCCAGCCGTCGTTGGTGGTGATTTGCGGCCGCTTGTAGTTGAACAGCGCCGAGCCATCCGGCTGGTACACGATGACCGTCATCTCCGCGTGGCCTTCGTTTGCGCGGTTGCCCATGCGGATGAATCCGCCCTGGCGCTTCTCTCTGTCAAAAAAGTTGAAGTAGACAGATTCGTTGAAGTTCTCTTCCGGCCCCAGGGGGTGGGTGTAATCGTCCTCGGGCTTAACATTGCCAATGATGGTGACCATGCGTCGGATACTCCGGAGCGGATTCGGCGTTCTGCGGCGGCGCCTTTGCTGCCGGATCATAGTTCAATCACATCCCAGCCGCCGCAGGCGAGGACGGGCCGTTTGAAACTGGCGAAACAGAGCCTGGACGCCGGGCTTTTCACCAACAACATCGATGCCATGCTCCGGTTCTATCAGGAGGAGGTAGGCCTGCCGTTCGAAGAACTCCTCCCTACCGGCGGAGGAAGCCGCCAACACCGGCACGGTTTGAATGGCAGCGTTCTGAAAATCAACGAGAGCCGCGAGCCGTTTCCTGCGAAAGGACCCACCGGATATCAACGACTCTCCATCTCGACGGACCGGGTGAGCCGGAGGACCGACCTGCAAGATCCAGATGGCAACGCCGTGACCCTGTTGCCGGCGGGAGACGGCGAACGCTTTATCGAAATCGAGGTGGCGGTAGCCAACCTCCAGCAATCGCGACGCCACTACCACGTGGCACTCGCCTTCGAACCCGCTGGTGAAGATGCTTACCGCTGCGGCACGACGGTGATCCGGCTCGTCGAGAACCGGGCGCAACTGCCGACAGAAGAGATGCGCGCAGTCGGGTTCCGTTACCTGACGGTTCAGGTTTGGGACGCCGATGCCGAGTACCAGCAAGCCGTGAACGAGGGCGCCCGGGCCGGCATGCCGCCTCGTACGCTGGGTTCCGTTGCGCGGTTTGGGTTCGTGCGTGACCCCGGCGGGAACTGGCTGGAGATCTCGCAGCGAGCTTCCCTGACCGGGGCGTTGCCGGCGAACCCGCAGTGACGATGCGCCGCGAAGACCCCGGTGTCGACCCGCTGATGAAGCGCCTTTTGCTCGCTGATGCCGGGTTTGAGGTGCTGGTGGCCATCCTTCTCTCGGGATTGGTGGGACGGGCGCATTTCTGGCTAAACGTGGAACGACCGATAACGCTCGTGGGTGCGCTGGTCTTTGCCCTGGTGGGGATCGCACTCGCGGCCGTAGCGCTCTCCGGCCGGGCCAGCGAGCAGTTCGTCCGCATCCTTGCATTCGCCAACGCGGCGGGTGGGGCGGCTATCTGGTTGGCCGCGGCACTCAAATGGTCGCAGTTCGAGCCGGGCGGCCACTGGCTGGTCGCATTTGTGGCGAACGGCTGCCTGGTGTTGGCAGCACTCGAGTACTTGGCGCTACGGCGATCCCCCAGCTAGCGCTCGACGGGTGTCAGTGTC
>CAZKZR010000198.1:0-6150 GCA_964557245.1 uncultured Anaerolineaceae bacterium
CCAGCGCTCGGGCAGCGTTTCTTCCCTCCTCGATCTGCCTGCTGGAGTAATCGATGCCGACGAAGTCCGCTGAGGGCATGGCCTCGGCGAGGGCGAGGATGTTGGCGCCGGCGGCGCAGCCCAGTTCGAGCACTCGGCAGGTCTCGACCGGCGCGGGTTCCAACCCGAGCAAGCGGCCGATTGTGGCGAGCAGATCCGGCTGCGTCTGCTGGTACGTCAGCTCGGCGTACGGTTCGTCTTCGTAGCTTTCGCCCGCTGCTTCCGGTGTCACGGCGTAACCATCGAGGGTGGGGGCGGGGGAAGGCAAGCGCGGCAGACGGGCCCGTCTCGCCGTACTTCGCTCGCGAGACGGTAGACTCGTTGCGTGGCCGATGCTTCCTCCGTCGAAGGCCTGTTGCTCGGCACGAAGTTCCGGATCCCTTCGATGCGGGCCGGGCAGGTGGCGCGTCCCCGGCTTGTCGCCCAGCTGGAGCGTGGCGGCCGCGGCAAATTGACGCTGCTTTCCGCTCCGCCGGGCTTCGGGAAGACCACGCTCCTGGCTGAATGGCTTGCCCCGCTGGCTTCGTCCGGAGACGTCGCGTGGGTCTCGCTGGAGCAGGCGGACAACCTCCCGGCGACGTTCTGGAGGTACGTCCTGACTGCGTTGGCGGGCGCGCGGGAAGAAGTGAAGGCGACCGGCGCGCTTGAACTCGTCGAAGCGTCGCGGCCCCCGCCCATTGAGACGCCGCTGGGGCTCGTCCTCAACGCCCTGGGCGCGTCAGCGCGGGACCTCTGGCTGGTATTAGACGACTACCACGTGATTGATAACGCGGAGATAGCGCGAGGCATGGCGTATCTCGTGGACCATCTCCCGCCGCAACTGCACCTGGTGCTGGCGAGCCGCGAGGACCCGGCGCTTCCCCTGCCCAGGCTGCGGACACGGGGCGAACTGACGGACATCCGCGCGCGTGACCTGCGCCTCACGCTCGAGGAAGCGGATCTCTTCCTGAACGTGCTCATGGGCCTGGAACTTGACAGCGAAGATGTCGCGCGGCTGGAAGCGCGCACCGAAGGGTGGGCGGGCGCGTTGCAGCTGGCCGCCCTCTCGCTCCGGGGCCGTGATTCGCGCACGGAGTTCATTCGCGCCTTCTCGGGGGACGACCGCTACATCGTCGATTACCTGGTGGACGAGGTGCTGCAGCGCCAGCCGGACGACGTGCGGGAGTTCCTGCTCCGCACCTCGATCCTGGACCGGCTTTCGAGCCCGCTTTGCGACGCTGTCACCGGGGGAACCTCCGCGCGGGCCATGCTGGATAACCTGGAGCGCAACAACCTCTTCGTGGTGCCGCTGGACGACCAGCGCCGTTGGTCCCGCTACCACCAGCTGTTCTCGGACGTGCTGAAAGCCCAATTGGCAGACCTGCACACCGGGGAAGTGGCGCCGCTCCATCAACGAGCAAGCGATTGGTACGCCGCCAACGGCGAGCCGGATCGGGCGATCCAGCATGCGCTCGCCGCGAAAGATTTCGTCCGTGCCGCGAGTGTCATCGAGCTCCAGGCGGAGACCGTGGTGCGTCACCATCATCCCGATCGCCTCATTGCCTGGCTGAAGGCCATCCCACCGCGCGTCATCGCCACGATGCCCGTGCTCAGCACCTATTACGGCCACGCCTTGCAGGGCATGGGCGATATGGAAGGATCGGCCGCGCGCCTGGACGATGCGGAGCGTTTGCTGACGGAAACCGGCGCTGCGCAAGCCGTGGTAGTGGACCAGCGCAGCTTCGCGATGCTCCCCGCGCTCATCAGCGTCGGGCGAGGCTACCTGGCGATGGCCGCGCGCGATACGCGCGCCACCGTGACCTTCGCCGAGGACGTGCTCTCGCGGGTTTCCGAGGAGGATTACCACTGGCTGGGAACTTCCACCGGCCTCCTCGGGCTCGCACACTGGTTCGAGGGGGAGCTGGAACCTGCCCAGGAATACCAGGCCCGCGCAGTCGGCTACTTCGAACTCGAAGGCGATACCGGGCTGGCAATCACCTCCGCCTATCACGACGCCGAGCTGCTCAAAGCGCGCGGCCGGTTGGGGGCTGCCCAGCGGCGGCTGGAATCGATGTTAGCCAGGGTGATGGAGGAGGGCGGTGCGGCCGCGCGCGGGGCAGCGAACCTTCACCTGGGCCTCAGTGACATCCACTGTGAACGGAACGACCTCGAAGCTGCGGCTGTGGAACTCGCCAACGCCGACAGGCTTGGCGTTTTTCCGCCGCGCACACCGTTCCGGCGCTGCCTCGTCGAAGCCAGGCTGAGTCAGGTTCGGGGAGACTTGGAGGGCGCAATCCGGCTGCTTGATGAGGCGGAGCGGCTGCAGATCCGCGGGGCCGTGCCGGATACGCGCCCGGTCGCCGCATGGCGAGCCGGCCTCTGGGCGGCGCAAGGCCGCTTCGGCGATGCGATGGATTGGGCGCGAACGCAGGGGATCGCCGTGACGGACGAACCGCGGTATGCCCGCACATTATGCTCGCCCGCATCCTCCTGGAACGGATGGAGCCAGGGGACGCCGAGGCCGCCTCCGGACTGCTCGAACGGCTGCTCGCGGCGGCGGAACATGGCGGCCGATTCGGCACCGTTCTCGAGATCCGGGCGCTGCTGAGCCGCGGGTACCTGGCGCAGGGGGCGGCGGAACGGGCGCTCGACGTCCTCAACCCCGCGCTGCTGGCGGCGGCCCCGGAGGGCTACGAGCGCGTGTTCATTGATGCCGGGCCGTCGCTGACGCCCTTGTTTCGCGAGGCGCTGGAGTTGGGCACGGCGCCTGACCTCTGCCGCCGTCTTATCGCGGGCACGGCAGCGGCTGCGACAGCCCCGGCGGCGCGCGGCGGGAAGCTGGACTCGCTCAGCGAACGGGAGATGGAGGTCCTGAGGCTGCTCGCCTCCGAAGCCTCTGGCCCGGAGATCGCCGCGGCACTCGTCGTCTCCTTGAATACGCTGCGGACGCACACCAAGAACATCTTCGCGAAGCTGGGCGTGACCAACCGGCGGGCCGCCGTTCGGCAGGCGCAGGAACTCGGCCTGCTTTAGCTGGCTGTCAGCGTCGTTCCCTCGTCAAAAGAATCACCACATCGATCACCACATCTGGTGATGCCGGGTCACCACGTCGGTTCATACCTTGACTCCAGCAACGGCGAAAGCCCACCGGAGCCTTCGAATGGACCGAGACCACCAGGACACACCGAACCGGCAGGAGCCCTCCCAGGACTCGCTGGAACAGTACCGGATCCGCGTACGTGGACACCTCGGCGCCCGCTGGTCCAGCCACTTCGAAGGCATGGCGCTGACGCCGAATCCGGACGGCAGCACGCTCATCGAGGGCGTACTGCCGGACCAGGCGGCCCTGCACGCGGTGCTCCGCCAGCTCCGGGACCTCGGCTTAGAGCTGCTCTCGGTGTCGAGGGGGCCGCCTTCCTGACCGAACTTCGAAGGCCCGCCCTCAACGCCCACCCACGCACAGGAGACTCACAATGGCAACCGCGACTACCGCAAAATCAAACCCGGCCGATTGGGACGAACGGACGCGCAAGTCCATGCTCTGGACCGGCATCCTCTTCATCGGCACCTTCGTCTTTTCAATTCCCGCCCTGTTCTTCTATTCCCCGGTCATCGACCACAGCGACTACGTCCTCGGAGGCGGCCAGGATACGCGGGTCACCATCGGCGCCCTGTTCGAGATCATCCTTATCGTCTGCAACGCCGGGACCGCTATCACGCTCTATCCCGTGGTCAGGAAGTTCACGGAGACGGCCGCCATCGGATATGTCGCAAGCCGGCTGTTCGAGTCGGTGATGATTGCCCTGGGGGTCATGAGCCTGCTCGCCGTTGTCACCATGCGCCAGGACTTCGGCGGCGCCGGAGCCGCTGATGCGGCCTCGCTTTCGGCCACGGCCAATTCGCTCATCGCCTTCCACAACTGGACGTTCCTGTTCGGCCCCGCGTTTTGCGCCGGCTTTGGGAACGGCATCCTCCTCGGCTACATGATGTTCAAGTCCGGCCTCATGCCGAAGCGCCTGGCCATGATCGGCCTCGTCGGCGGCCCGCTCGCCCTTGCTACGGCGTTCGCCGTCCTGTTCGGGGCGTGGGAGCAGACCTCGCCCATCGGCTTCTTGTTCACCACGCCGGAAATCATCTGGGAATCGACGTTCGGGATCTTCCTGACCGTGAAGGCGGTGCGGCTCGGCCGCTCTCGCCGAAGCGCCGAGGCGGATGCTCCCGTGGGCAACCTCCTTGCCGATGCCGCTGGCTCCTGAACCCACATCGAGGCCCAACGCGAGACGGCCGCCGGGATTCCGGCGGCCGTCTCAACGTTTATGCAGGCGCCGGCTAGCCGGCCCGAAATGGAGTAACTGACATGACTGTGTTCGAACTTGCCGCCCACGCTGCCGTGCTTGGCATCGCGGGTTCCGCCGCAATCGACCTCTGGGCGCTGAGCCTGCGCAAAGCATTCGGCATCTCGAGCCTGGACTACCGCTTCCTCGGCCGCTGGCTCGGGCACATTCCCCGGGGCCGGATCGTCCATCAGCGCATCGCTGCCGCGCCGCCAATCCCCGGCGAACGGGTCCTCGGGTGGACGGCCCACTACGGCATCGGGATCGGCTTTGCCGCCGTGCTGTTGCTCATGGCGGGCGGCAGCTGGTCCGATTCGCCGACGATCCTTCCCGCATTGGCTGTCGGCCTGGTGACGGTGCTGGCGCCCTGGCTGGTGATGCAGCCCGCCTTCGGGGCAGGTTTCGCCGGATCGAAGACGCCGCACCCGTGGCAGGGACGACTACGAAACCTCGGGACGCATACGGTGTACGGGCTCGGACTCTATGCCTCGGCTCTCGTGCTCGCGGCGGCCTCGTGAAGGCGGCTCCGGCTCAACCTCCAGTTACCGGAATGGCGCTCAACACAAAGAAGCCGGCCCCTGGGCCGGCTTCTTTCGCTATGACTACGGAATCGTGGCAGCGACTAATTCAGTCGCTCGAAGATCGTGGCGATGCCCTGGCCGCCGCCGATGCAGAGGCTGACGATGCCGAAGCGGCCACCGGTGCGCTCGAGTTCGTGCATCAGCTTCACGGTGAGGATTGCGCCGGTGGCGCCGACCGGGTGGCCGAGGGCGATGGCGCCGCCATTCGGGTTCACCTTGTCCGGGTCGAGCGAGAGCTCGCTGGCGCAGGCGCAGGAGACGCTGGCGAAGGCTTCGTTGAGCTCGATGACGTCGATCTGGTCCATGGTCATCTGGGCCTTCGCGAGGACCTTGTTGATCGCCGGGATCGGGCCGCTGCCCATGATGGCGGGCTCAACGCCGGCTTCGGCGCGGGCGACGATACGCATGCGCGGGGTTGCGCCGAGTTCCTTGGCCTTGCTCGCGCTCATGAGCGTGAGGGCGGCCGCGCCGTCATTGATGCCGCTGGCGTTGCCTGCGGTGACCACGCCGCCTTCCTTGAAGGCCGGGCGCAGCTTGGCGAGGGCGTCCGCGGTGGTGGCGCGAGGGTACTCGTCGACCTCGAAAGTCTTCTCTTCCTTGCCGACCTTGATGGTCAGCGGGGCGATCTGGTCGACGAAGCGGCCGGCATCGATAGCGGCGATAGCGCGGCGTTGGCTCTCGGCGGCGAATTCGTCCTGGGCCACGCGGCTGACTTCGAACTGCTCGGCGAGGTTCTCAGCGGTGATGCCCATGTGGTAGCCCTTAAAGGGGTCGCTGAGCAGGTGGATGATGCCGTCTTCGATGCTGTCGTGGCCCAGCCGGTAACCGCTGCGAGCCTTGCGAAGGTAGAAGGGCATGCGGGTCATGTTTTCGGCGCCGCCGGCGATCACCACGTCGGCATCGCCGCTCTGGATGAGGCGGGAGGCGGTGTTGATGGCTTCCAGGCCGGAGCCGCAGATGCGGTTCACGTTCATGGCGGGGGTGCCGATGGGAAGGCCGGCTTTCACGGTGGAGTGGCGCGAGAGATAGGCGTCTTCCGCTACCTGGCCGACGATGCCCATGATGACCTGGTCGACGTTTTCCGGGTCAATACCTGCGCGGCTGACGGATTCGCGGATGACATGAGCGCCGAGGTCAGAGGCGGGGACATCAGCGAGGGAGCCCTGGAACTTGCCGATGGCAGTCCGGACGCCGCTGGTAATAACGACATCTTCCAT
>CAZKZR010000199.1:0-6135 GCA_964557245.1 uncultured Anaerolineaceae bacterium
AGTTCCGCGTCCGGGCATGGACCGGCCTGCTCGCGCTCGTCCGGATTCCTCTTCTTCAACTTCCCCAGCATGGCGGTTCCCCCAACCGTCAGGCCACGAACGGCCCAGTGGATTCTTCATGCGCCCGGAACATCGAAATGACTGGCCGCTGTGTCTTGTAATCGCTGAGCTGCTGGTCCGCCGCTGCGAACAACTCGCTCGGCTCGCAGGCCACTCCCGTGGCCACGCCGAACGTGACCGTAACAGGCACCTGCTCGCTCCACTCGTACGTGTTCAGCCGCTCGATTTCGTGGGCGATCCGGCGAGCGATCAGCCGCCCGGTTGCGAGGTCCCCATCCGGGACAATGATCCCGAAGTCGTCTCCGCCGATTCTCGCCGCCGTGTCGGTGCCGCGGATGCAGCGCGTAACCCCGAGCGCGGCGCGCCGGATCATGTCGTCGCCGATATCGTGCCCGTGCACTTCGTTCACGATCCGCGTGCCGCAAATATCCACCATCACCAGGGTCACCGGCCGGCGGTCGGTGCGGGCGGCATCGCACACCTCACGCAGCCGTTCATCGAATGCGTGCCGGTTATAAAGGCCGGTCAGATGGTCGGTTCGAGCTTCGCGTTCCAGCCAGCGCACCATCGTGTCGCGCCGTCGCAAGCTGCGGTTCTCCTCGAAGGCGCCCTCGATCCGCAACACGAGCTGCTGGCCGTCTTCCAGGTGCACCTTGCTGATGAAATCGTGCGCCCCGAGCTTCAATGCAGGCAGTGCTTCGCGTTCGTTGTCGCCGCTCGTCAGAAGCACCACGGCCACGTCGTTGCGATGTTCCCGCAGCCTTCGCGCCAGGTCGCTGCCGCCTTCGCTCCACGTCCCTGAATCAATCAGGGCCACGTCGAACATCCCGTCCTGCAGCAGGCTGAGCCCTTCGTCCACCGTCCGCGCCGCGTGGGTAACGAATTCTCCGCCGGTCTGCAGGCAATCGCGCACTCGCCGCACGTCATCGACGTTCGGGTCAATGATGAGCACGCGGAGGACGCGCCTGCGCTCGGCCACTGCTGCGGACTTGGGCATCATGTTTCGCTGGTACTCCGATGTCAGTATCGGCAGCCACTCCGCATAACTGGAGGGCAACTCAGCGAAAAAAGGCGACAATCTTCCGTCGCGAACACGCGAACCCTAGCCGAAGAGCGGTCCGCCCGGGTCCAGCACCTTCCCATCGAGTGCGATCACCGCGGGCCGCTCCTCGCAGTACCCTTCGTTCTCGCACTTGTCGAAGGTGAACGCGCCCTTCTTCTTGTCGAAGTGGATCGACCACGTTCCCCGCACCGGGCTCCCGGGGCCCGCTTCGTTTTCGGCGGTCAGAATGGCGATCAGGGCGGCTATCTCTTCACGTCCCATTGGGCAATCGGTTCCTGTGGCTGGAGTTCATTCGCCGCCGGCGAGCGTGGGCACTGGGATGGCCTGGCTCGCGGTCCGGCGGTTCAAGCTTACATGAATCGAGATTGCTGCCGCCGTCACCAGGATCACCCCGCTCGCCAGCACGAAAATCGTGTGGCGCTCCCCGAAGGCGTCCGCCGCCAGGCCGATCGGGAAGCCCACGAGGCCGTTCAATCCCCACGCCATCATCGTCAGCGACATCACCCGGCCGTAGTACGCCTGGTCGGCGTTCTGCATGATGAGCGAGTTGTTCAGCAACTGGAACGCGCTGGACCCGGCGCCCCCGATGAACATCAGCAGCATGATCTGCCAGAACTCGGCAGCTAGCGCCGTGCCCGCCAGCGTGACCCCGAGGATCAGCGCTCCGGCGAACATCATCCGCCAGGCGTTCGGGCCGCTTGCCTTGCTGGCCACGACAAGGGTCACCACAAGCCCGGAAAGCGCGCCCGCGAAGAACAGCAGGCCCATGTCCTTTGCATCCCGGCCCAACTCGTTCTCCAGCAGCCCGGGCAGCACCACCTGGTAGGAGAATCCGAACATGATCACGCCCATGAACAACGGCACCAGCAGCGCCAGCTTCGGGCGGCCCGCAATGTGCGTGAACCCGAGCTTGAAATCCCCAAGGATCGATTTGCCCGCCCCCGGGCGTGGCTTCGTTCCCGGTAGCTGAGTCAATGTGAAGATGACGTAGGCGAACATCCCGCTCATCGCCAGGTACGCGCCGCCCGTGCCAATGACCGAAACGGCCACCAGCGCGGCCGTGAGCAGCGGGCCGACGACGCGTGTCAGCGTCATGCCCACCTGCTGCATGGCGATGGCGTTCCCCATCTCATCGCCACCGACAATCTCGCCGATCCAGGCCTGCCGCGCCGGCCCGATGAACGAGAACACCGCGCCCATTACGAACGTCGATGCGACGAGGATCGGGATGGTGATCGCGTCGCTCACGATCAGGATGCCAACGGAAAGGAAGTTCAGGCCGATGATCGTCTGGCCGATGAGGACCAGCTTTCGTTTGGATACCCGGTCAGCGATGACACCGCCGAACGGCGAAATACAGATCGTCGCCAGCCCCTGCCCGAGGGCGACGACTCCCACCGCGCCGTTCTTCCCGGTCAGGTCGAACGCCACGATCGACTGCACGATGCTCGACATCATGAAGGCGAGGAAGGCCACCGTGGTGCCCATCCAGAGCGTGCGGTACTGCGGGTTTCGCAGAGACTGAAACGTGTCCTGGAACCAGCGCGAGATCATTCGGATCATCCTAACGAAGCGTGAACCGCCCCGCTAGCGGACATGAAAACTGGATCCCCAATACCGGTGTCGGTCCCTCGGCTCTAAACGAATCCGCGGAGCAGGATCGCCTTGGAAACGCGTTCCAACGAGACATCGAACGCCGCCTGACGCGGGAGCGTCCCGTCCCGCTCAGTGCGGGTCATCAACTCGTGGAACGTGGCGACCATTTTCTTCTCCAGCTCCGTAATCACTTCCTGCAGCGACCATCGGAATTGCTGGATGTTCTGCGTCCATTCGAAATACGAAACAGTGACCCCGCCCGCATTCACCAGCACATCGGGCAGTACCGGGATCTTCCGTGCATTGAGCACGGCGTCGCCGTCGGGAGTCACCGGGTGGTTCGCGGCTTCCACCACCACCCGCGCCTTGATGCGCGGCGCGTTCTCGCCAGTGATCACCTCGCCGAGGGCCGCTGGCACCAGGTAATCGCAGGGCAGTTCCAGGAGGGCATCGTTCGTAATCGGGTCCGCTGGCTCGAAGCCGGCGACGCTCCCGGCGATCGCGAAGTGCTTGTCGACCGCGGCGATGTCCAATCCGTCTGGGTTGTAGACTCCGCCTTTCACGTCGCTCACCGCCACGATGGTGAACCCCATCTCTGATGCGATTCGCGCCGTCCAGGATCCCACGTTCCCATAGCCCTGGATAACCACCTTGAGGTCGCGCGGGTTCGTTTTTTCCACCAGGGAATACTCGCGCATGCAGGTCGCCACGCCTCGTCCGGTGGCCTGGTCTCGCCCGAAGCTCCCGCCGAGCTCCACCGGCTTGCCGGTCACAATTCCCGGCGTGTAGCCGTAGCGCTGACCGTACGCATCCATCATCCAGGCCATCGTTTGGGCGTTCGTCCCCATGTCCGGGGCCGGCACGTCCCGGTTGATTCCGAGCACCATCCCAATGTGCTGTGTGTACGCCCGGGTAAGCCGGTTGAGCTCGGTCTCGCTCATCCGGTTGGGATCGCACATCACGCCGCCCTTCGCCCCGCCGAAGGGCAGGTCCATCAGCGCGCACTTGTACGTCATGAGCATCGCCAGCGCCCGCACTTCATCCAGGTCCGCAAGCGGGTGAAATCGGACCCCGCCCTTATATGGTCCCCGCGCCCCGTTGTGCTGTACGCGGTAGCCTTCGAAGATCTTCAGCTTCCGGTCGTCCAGTCGCACCGGGATCTGGGCGCGGACCTCACGCCACGAAGTTCGTAGCAGGTCCACCACTTCCGGGCTGGTTTTCAGGCGCTCCGCAGACGCGTAGACGGATTGGAGGACGGATTCCGAGGGTGAGAGCTTTGGTGCTTCGGCAGTCGTCATGTTCGGGCGCGCTCCGCGACGAGACTGCCAACACCTTACACCCGCGAGTGGCACGTTCGAACTATTGAATTGAGACTGTGCCGCCATGGGACGCGTCTTCATCACTCGCGAGACTCCCGGGAGCGCAGTCGAACTATTGACCGCCGCCGGCCACGAGGTCGATGTCTGGCCCGAAGCCACCCCGCCGCCGCCCGCCGATCTCGCGGCGAAGCTGGCGAACTGCGATGCCGCGCTCACCATGGTCGTCGACCGCATTACACCCGAAATGCTCGATGCCGCTCCGAACCTTCGCATCGTTGCCAACATGGCGGTCGGTTACGACAACATCAGTCCCGCCGAAGCCGCTAAACGCGGGGTACGCGTCACCAACACCCCCGGTGTGCTCGCCGAGACCACCGCCGACATGGCCTTCGCCTTGCTCATGGCCGGCGCCCGCCACGTTGCGGCCAGCGACCGCGACACCAGGGCGGGCGGCTGGACTACTTGGTCTCCCACCGCATTCCTGGGCCAGGATGTCTTCGGTGCGACCCTCGGAATTGTCGGTCTCGGCGAAATCGGCGAAGCGATGGCCCGCCGGGCACGGGGGTTCGATATGCGGATCCTCTACGCCAGCCGCACCCGTAAACCGCCGGCCGAAGCGCGCCTTGGACTCGAGTTCGTTGCCCTCGATGAGCTGCTCCGGCGCTCCGACTTCGTCTCGCTCCACACACCGCTCACCCCGGATACACGCCATCTCATCGGGAGCACGCAGTTGGCCTTGATGAAACCTACGGCGCTGCTCGTGAACACCGCCCGCGGCGGCGTGGTAGACCAGGACGCACTCATCGCGGCACTCCGCGATGGTGTCATCGGCGGCGCCGCGCTCGATGTCACGGATCCCGAACCCCTCCCTCTGGACAACCCCCTCTACAGCTTTCCGAACGTGGTTATCACTCCCCACATCGCCAGCGCCAGCCTCGCTACGCGGTCGAAAATGGCGGATATGGCCGCCGCGAACATCATCGAAGTGTTGGCCGGCCGCGAACCGCTGAATCCGGTTCTGCCCCGGTAAACGTCGGCCTTTCGCATCCGCCTGGCCCTTGTGCCCGGTGGTACGGTCGAATGAACCCTTCTCACAGGAGTGCTTCGAATGACCGTGAAAGCACAACCCGATGGAGCCCGGTCGCTCACGACATCGCTGGCCGCCGAAAACGCGTCCAGCCTGATCGATTTCCTGACCTCCACCTTCGGCGCGAAGGAGCGCTTGCGCCAGTCCCTCCCGGACGGCCGGATCGCGCACGCCGAGGTCGAAATCGGCGATACGCCGCTGATGATCGCTGACGTTTCGGATATGGCGCCCCGGGCCACCGCCACGTTCTACATGTACGTCGAAAATTGCGACGCGGTCTTCAACAAAGCCATCGCGAACGGAGCGACCATTGTGGCGCCCGTTGAAGACCGCTTTTATGGCGACCGCACCGGCAGCGTGCAGGATCCGTTCGGCAATGTCTGGACCATCGCAACCCACGTCGAAGATGTCTCACACGAAACTTCCCGGGAGCGGATGCTGCAACAGGCGTCGCGCTAGCGCCGGGTCATCGCAGCCCGGCACATAACGCCTAACCCGAGAGCAAGGTACGATTGGCGCTCAGGCGGCCGCGCCCTCGTCGACCTCTCCCGGAGTGACCCTTGACCAAGTCCACTAAACCCGCCGGCAACCTCTGGCTTGCCGAAGAACTCTGGAAGCTTGACGCCATCGGCTTCGGCGATTTCACGCTCGGCCGGACGGCGGTCCATTCGCCGATCTACGTCAATCTGCGCCGCCTCATCAGCAATCCGAAGGCCCTCGCGCGCTGCGCCAAGATCATCAAGGAAGAACTCGAAGCCTTGATGTCCATGCGCAACCCGCACGTCCATCCCTTCACCCTCGTCGCGGGCGTGCCGTTCGGGGGCCTCCACGTCGCCACCGCCTTCTCGCTCGGCGTGAACACTCCGATGATCTACATCCATCCGCCGGCGACTGATAAGGCTGACGTCATCGAAGGCATCTACGTCCGCGGGCAGAGCTGCCTCATCATCGACGACCTCATCACCGGTGGCGGCAGCATCCTCCAGACGGCTGCGACCCTCAGCGAAGCC
>CAZKZR010000200.1:0-6102 GCA_964557245.1 uncultured Anaerolineaceae bacterium
CCCGGACGGGCAATGGCGTTTCTCCAGCCGCTCGGTTACCGGCGACGCCTAGACAGTTGCCGACTGTCGATTGCCGATTGCCGGCTGACGGGCGACGGGGACGCCGGTGAAGGCGTTCCTTGTCCTTGCGGTTGTCCTCTTCTTCGCGGTGACGTTGATCATGGCGGTGTTCTTCCGGGATGAACGCGCGAAGGGGCGGCTGCGGTTCATCCGCAATGTGGGATACGGCTACGTGATCGCGATCGTGGTGCTGGCGGCGTGGTCCGTGTACAAGAACGGGTTCTGACCATGCGCGTTCTGGTGGCTCCGCAAGAGTTCAAGGGCAGTCTCGCCGCGGATGAAGCAGCGGCGGCGATCGCTTCAGGTTTGCGCGCCGCCCAACCGGGGTGGAAGTTCGATAGCCTGCCGCTTTCGGACGGCGGGCCAGGGCTGCTCGACGCGATGCGGCGAGCGGTGAAGGCCGACACGATGGCCCTGGTGGTGCGGGACGCCCTCGGGCGGAAGGTGCTCGCGCGGTACATCCGAATGCGGGCGACAGGCGATGTGATGATCGAGGCGGCGCAGGCGAACGGCATGCTGCACGTGAAGCCCCACGAATATGACCCGCTCGGCACGGACACGTTCGGTGTGGGGGAACTGCTGCTGGATGCGGCGATGCAGGAGCCGGCGCGAATCATCATCGGCGTGGGCGGCAGCGTGACGAATGACGGCGGCGAAGGGATGGCGCGCGCCCTCGGAGCGAAGTTCTTCGACATGGCGGGGCGGGAGCTCGGGCATGGCGGAGGCAGTCTCGGGGAGTTGGAGCGGGTGGAGTGGCGCCGTCCGGAGCTTTTCGACGGCATCGAAGTGGTGGTTGCGACCGATGTGACGAACCCGCTGTGCGGCCCGAACGGCGCGGCCCGGGTGTATGGCCCACAGAAAGGCGCTACCCCTGAGCAGGTGGACCAGCTGGATGCCGCGCACTTCCGCTACGCGCAGGTGCTGCGCCGGCACTTCGGACAGGACTTCGGGTCATTGCCAGGAGGCGGCGCGGCGGGCGGGCTGGCCGCGGGGCTGGTGGCGTTCCTGGGAGCGCGAATCGCGAGCGGCTTCGATGTCGTGGCGGAGGCGACCAACCTGCGCGAGCGGATGGAAGCCGCTGACCTCGTGGTCACGGGCGAAGGGAGCTTCGACGGCCAATCCACGCAGGGCAAGGTCACTGGCCGGGTGGTGGAGATGGCGACATCGCTGGGCAAGCCGGTGGCGGTATTCGCGGGCCGCGCGGAGGCATCGCCCGGGCTGGACGTCTCGACGCTGAGCAGCCTCGAGCCCGACGCTGCGAACTGCATGGAGCAGGCGGCGGACCTGCTCAAGACGCTGGCGCAGAGGTGGGCAGCCGCCCGCGAGGACACCAGCCGCTAGGCGGGCCGCGCGGCGGGTTGGAACAGTTCGACCACGTTGCCCGAAGGATCGAGCACAAGGACCTGCGAGCCGCCGGGACCGGTCAGGATGTCGTTGCGGAAGGGGCAGCCTTCCGCGCGGAGACGGGCGACTTCGGCCTGGATGTCATCAACGATGAGGTGGATGCGGTTCCAGCCGCCGGGACCGGGCACTTCGCCATCGGGCATGGGGCGGCCGGCGGAACTGAGCGGCCCGGCGAGCAGAAGGAGCAGGGCGCCGCGCTTCACTGAGGCGAAGGCGGGGGCGGCGGCCATTTGCACGCTGAAGCCGAGGTACTTCGTGTAGAAGTCCACTGCCTCCTGCACGTCTTTGACCATGTAGCGGACCTGGACGACTTCTTCCATGTTCTAACTCCTTGTTCTTGCTGGTTGGGCGGATGCGCCGGCAGTGCGCAGCGCGAGCTCAATAAAGGGGCGCAGGCGAGCGGCGATTTCGTCGCGGACGCGGCGGTAGCTTTCGAGCCGCTCCTCGTCGGGGCCTTCCGTGGCGCCGGGATCCGGGAGATCCCAGTGGAGGGTGCTGTGGCGGCCAGAGAGCGTGGCGCAGTTCTCGCGCATGGATTCGGAGAGATTGACCACGTAATCGAAGCGGTTCGCGGCCACCTCAGAGAGTGGGCGCGACCTGGCGGCGCGCCAATCGATGCCGTGTTCGCCCAGGGCCTGGACGGCGAGGGCGCTGACCGGCCGAGGGTTCGCCCCGGCGGAGGTGGGGGCGAAGCGAGGGCCTCCGAGCTGGCCGAGGAGTGCTTCCGCCATCTGGCTGCGGCCGGAGTTGGCGTTGCAAAGAAACAGCACGCGGATCGGGCCATCGCCGGGAAGGCGCGAGGCGGTGCTGACGACGGTGGCGCGGAGGTCCCGCAGTTCGGCTTCGATGCCGGCGAGCTCGCGGCGGCGTTCGGCGACCGCGGTTTCCTGGAGGCGGAGCAGTTCGGCCATGTCGGCGGTCTCGCCACCGTCGAGGCAGCGGCGAGCGAGGGCGCCGGCTTCCGCGGCGGGCATGCCGAGCCGGCGGAGGGTTGTAATCAAGCGCAAGAGCGAAGCATCGTGGTCGGAGTATTCGCGGTAGCCGTTTTCGCGGCGGGTGGCGCGAGGAAGGATGCCTTCGCGTTCGTACCAGCGGACGCCTGATGGCGAGAGGCCGGCGCAGCGGGCAAGTTCGGAGACGTTCATTGCGGAGAACGGTACACCTTGCAGTTACTACAAGGTCAACCGGTTTAGCGGCACTGGAAGGCGCTCGCGACCGGTGCCTACAGTAGTTCGGCGAACAATGAAATGCCGCAGATTGCTGGGGGAGCAACGAGATGAGACCACTCCGGTACGCGATCAACGTCACGCTCGACGGTTGTTGCCATCACGAGGCGGGGCTTGCCCCCGACGAAGAGTCCATGCGCTTCTGGACGGAAGAGCTGAGCCGGGCCGATGCCCTCCTGTTCGGCCGGGTGACGTACGAGATGATGGAATCGGCGTGGCGGCGGCCGGCCGGCGGCGCCTGGCCAGATTGGATGGACCACTGGCAAATCCCCTTCGCGGAGACGATCGACCCGGCGAAGAAGCATGTGGTCTCGCAGACGCTGGGCGGCGTGGATTGGAACGCCGAGCTGCTGCGGGGCGAACTCGGGCCGGCGGTGGAGCGGCTGAAGCAGGAGCCGGGGGAGGGACTGTTCATAGGGGGCGTCACGCTGCCTGCCGCGCTGGCAGACCTGGGGTTGATCGACGAATACACGTTCGTTGTGCAGCCGATCGTTGCCGGGCACGGGCCAACGCTGCTCTCGGGCCTGCGAGAGCGCATCCACCTTGAGCTGGTCGAGCGCAAGGACTTCAGTTCGGGTGTTGTTGCGTTGCGATTCCGGCCCGTGCGAGCGAGCGGAACGGCGTGATCGTGGGAAGAAAAAGAATTGCTAGCTTCGGTGATCGATACGCGCTATAGTGCCCTCGGTGGCATACGGAGGCTTTCGCTTGAGCGCTACAGCGAACTACCGGGCGGAGCTGACTGCGCGTCTCCGTGCGGTCACCGAGGATGTTGGATGGGTGGTGCGAGGGACCGGTGTAGAGCAGGCGGCGTACAAGCCGGCCGACTACGAATGGTCCATGCATGAGCATCTTTCGCACCTGCGAGACATGGAGCAGCAGGTGTACCTGCCGCTTCTGCGCTGGGCGACGGTGCCCGACATGCTGGACCCGCTGGATTACAGCCGGAAGGAATGGCACGACCAGCGCTACCGGCCGATGGAGTCAGTGAACGCGATTTACAGCGACCTGCAGCGCATCCGGGAAGAGGAGCTGGCGATCTTCCGGGACCTGAACGACCTGACGTGGACGAAGCTCCACAACGAGTCGCGCTGGGGGCCGGTGACGTGCCAGTGGATAGCGGAGCTGATGTACCGGCACGCGCTGGACCATTTGCAAGGGATGATGGCGTTGAAGCAGGACCTCAACCTTGCGACACTGCAACCGCCGCCCATCGTTGTTGGTGGGTATATCGGCGGAAGGGTGTAAATGCCGCTCCGAAGCATTATCTCCATCCCGGCCTCGGGCCAGGGGCTTGACGACGCCCTCGCGTCGCAGGCTGATGCCATCCTTTTCACACTCGCAGATGACATCCTGCCGGTAGCCGAGCTGCGCAACTCGGTGGTCAGCGGGATAGACCGCGCTGCGGCCGCGGGCAAGGCCGCGCTGGTCACGGTGAATCATCCGCGCACGCGAATGACTCGTGACGACATCGACGCGGTCCTTTCCGAAAAGGTGAAGGGCGTGCTGGTGCCTCACGCTGTGGAACCGCAGGACGTGCGGGACCTGGCGGTGCTGCTGCGCGAGGTCGAGCTGGCGCGCGGGATTGAGCCGGGCGACACCGAGGTCTTCCCCGTGGTGGATACGGCGCGGGGGTTATTGCGGAGCGGCGACATCGCCAGCGCGTCGCCGCGGGTTGGCGGACTGGTGTTCCACTCCCGGCATTACGCGCACGACGTTGGCGCGCGGGACGAACAGAAGGGCGACCGGCTGGCGTACGCACGCGGTCAGGTTGTGGCGGTGGCGCGCGCCATCGGCGGGTTGCCGCTCGTGATCGCCGACGGGCTGGAGATGTTGTACCTGGCGCAATACGGGTTCGCGGGGGCGATCCTGCCGGAACCGCGGATGGTGCCATCGGCGAACTCGGCGTTCACCCCGCACGACGCGATTCGCCTGCAAGCACAGCAGGCGCTGGAACGCTTCGAGCAGGCGCGCATCGACGGCTTGTGGGTGGCGCGGCACGGTGGGCGAGTGGTGGATGCGGCGGCGGCGAAGCGCGCGCGTCACATCGTGGGCTAAAGGGCTCGGGGGGCCCGCCCCGGCAGGATTATCCGAGACTCTGCAGGTAGTGCTCCGCGGCGATGGCCGCGGTTGCCCCGTCGCCAGCGGCGCTGATGAGCTGGCGAGCGGCCTTTGTGCGGACGTCTCCCGCGACGAAGAGGCCAGGCACCTTCGTCTTCATCTCGAGGTCCACGATGGCGTGACCGCCGGCGTCGAGGTCGACGAGGCCTTTCAGGAGATGGCTGTTCGGCGTCTGGCCGATGAAGATGAAGACCGCGGCAGTCTTGCGTTCGGTTAGCTGGCCGGACTTGAGGTTCCTCAGAACGACCCGATCGACCGCGCCCTGGCCTTCGATGCGTTCGACAACGGTGTCCCAAATGAAGCTGATCTTCGGGTTCTCTCGGGCGCGGTCCTGGAGGATGCCGCTGGCGCGGAGGGTGTCACGGCGATGGACGATGGTGACCGTTCGGGCGTAGCGGGTGGTGAAAAGCCCTTCGTCCAACGCGGCATCGCCGCCGCCGACGACGATCACGTCCTGGTCCTTGAAGAATGCGGCGTCGCAGGTGGCGCAGTAGCTGACGCCTTTGCCAACGAATTCCGCTTCGCCGGGCACGCCGAGCTTGTTGTAGTCGGCGCCAGCGGTGACTACCACGGCGCGCGCGCGATAGGTGGTCTCCGCCGTGACCAGTTCGAACGAACCGTCATCGCGGCGGATTAGACTCTCGACGCGCGCGTATTCGATGCGAGCGCCGAATTTCTCCGCCTGCTTGAGCATGTTCTGCGCGAGATCGAACCCGTTGATGCCCTCGGGGAAGCCGGGGAAGTTCTCCACGATGTCAGTCGTAGCGATTTGCCCGCCAGTGACATTGCCTTCGAAGACAATGGTCGAACGCATGCCGCGGGCAGCGTAGACCGCTGCGGTGAGGCCGCTACCTCCGCCGCCGACGATGGCGATATCGAACGTTTCCACCCTGGGACTCCTTTCGGGCGAACAAAAGGCCGGGAGCGAACCCCCGGCCTTCGTGTTGTGCGTTTTAGCTGCGCGACTTAGACGAGGGCTTCGTCGATGCGCTTCTTGAGGTCGCTCTTCGGGCGGAAGCCGACGACGGTGCCCTTGAGTTCGCCCCCTTTGAAGATGAGGAGCGAAGGGATGCTGCGGATGCCGTGCTTGCTGGGCACGGTGGGGTTTTCGTCAGTGTTCATCTTGAAGAAGCTGACCTTGTCTTTGTATTCCTCGGAGAGCTCCTGGACGCGGGTGACCTCGTAGCCGAGCTGCTCGCCCAGGTACTTGGTGATGTTCTTCAGCTTCGCGCCGTCGCCCACGAGGACCATGCGCTTGACGTCGAGGTCGGGCGCCTGGTTCTTGAAGAAGCTC
>CAZKZR010000201.1:0-6069 GCA_964557245.1 uncultured Anaerolineaceae bacterium
CCGTCCCCGTCACGACAATCCCGACGACGCGACTGTCTGCCACAAGCTCGTCGATGGCGCGGTTGATCTCGGCCAGGGTGTGGTACGTGAACGCGTTCAGCTTTTCCGGCCGGTTCAGGCGCAAAACCCCGACCGGGTCCTCAACGTCGACAACGATGTCTGTGTACTCGTTCATTGGCCTAACGGGTGTCCTGCATCTCTCATTGCCAGCAGCCGGTGGGGCACTGCGGGGTTCTTGTCCTGCCACATACGGTCGTGGCCCATCTTCGTCCACTCCAGCATCTCGCGTTGCGCGGCCAGCACGTAGAAGCGGTTCGCCCGGACTGCGTCGAACACCGCGTCGGCCATGTCCGTGGGTTGGAACGAATCTCCGGGGAACGCCGTCGCTCCGCCGGCAACAGGCTCCTGTCCACCGCCCAACTCCGCGGGACGGTTGCGTTCCGCCTCGAAGATTTTCGTCAGCACCGCGCCCGGGCAAAGCACCGATGCGCTGACCTTCGTCTGCCGGACCACGAGGTCGCGGTAGAGGCTTTCACTGATTGCCAGGCAGGCATGCTTCGAAGCGTCGTAAATAGCGTTGCCGGCCCGTGCCGTGATGAGCCCAGCCATCGAAGCGGTGTTGACGATGTGGCCCTCCTCGCCGCCTGCCAGCATTCTCGGGACGAACGCCCGGATACCGTGGATCACGCCCCACACGTTCACCGAAAACGTCCACTCCCAGTCCCGGGGCTCGAACTCCCAGACGGCCTTCTCGCCGGTCATTACGCCTGCGTTGTTACACAGCAAATGGACCGCGCCAAACTCGTCGAAGACGGATTGGGCGAAGTTCTCCACCGTTACCCCGTCGGTCACGTTCACCACGCGGCTGTGCACGGCGTAGCCGCGCCGGCTCAGGTTCGCTGCCGCCTCGGCGAGCGCGTTGGCTTCCACGTCAGCCATCACCACGGTCATGCGCTCGCGCCCTGCCCGTTCCGCCAGCGCCAGGCCAATCCCGCTGGCCGCGCCGGTGATCACCGCCACCCTGCCATCGAACGTTTCCATGAGCACCCCCGAAAGAGGCCCGGACTGTAGCAGGTTTGGCCCTTCGCGGTCAGGAAAGCCGCGGTGGCGGTGGAGGCGCCATCTCCGGCCAGCCCACTGCATTCCTCAGGCGGATGCCGGAAAAGTGGAACGAGTGCTCCCACGCCCCGAAGAGCGGGGCAAGGCTGGGCATCAGTCGCAGCTCGACGCCCTCTGCCTCGTGCGCCTCAACCATGTCGCCGACGAGCGTCACCGCGCGCGGGGTTTCGGCTTCCAGGCTTACCAGCATCCAGGGATCATCGGCCAGGGGCCGGAACCGAGCCGGGTCCATCTCGTACCGGTAGAGCGAGGTGGAATGCATGGCGGGCAGCCAACGCCACTCGATGCACGCGATCCGCGCGTTCTGGTCACCGCCGAACCAGCGCTCGAGATCGGCGTCAGTTGTCTGCTCGGTCGGCCAGAGGAGAATCCGCGGGCAGTCGCGCGGAAACAGGTATGTCCACGCCAGGTCCTCATCCACCGCCCAGACCATCGGCTCGACCTCCGGCCGCTTCTCCGGTGAACGCGGCACGAAATGCGCGATGGAAGGATTCTCGCTGAAGTGAAAGAGCCTCACTCCGGAAGGAACGCGGCGCAGACAGCCGGGGTTACCACTAGCTGTTCGGGTGCCAGAGCCGCGACTCCCACGAACCCCAGGCGATGTCCCAGATCGGGATCTGCAGTGATTCCGCCATCCGGTAGACCTCGTCCCAGAACCAGTCGCCCAACTGGGGCACGGTCCAGAACAGCGCGATGAGCAGGAAATACCCGCCATAACCAAACGACCGGGCCTTTGTCTGCGTTTCGTGGTCCAGGTGCGGCGACAACGCCCCGAAGCCGTCCAGGGGCGGGACCGGGATCATGTTGAACAGCGCCGCCGACAGCTGAAGGACCGCGAGGAAGGCGAAGCCCGCCGCCCACGGTGTGAAGTCCGGGATCAGCCCGATCCGGAAGGCGATGCCGATGAGGATAGCGATCGCCACGTTCGTGCTCGGTCCAGCGATTGAGACTGCCGTATCCCACCACCGGCTCCGCAACGCCCCCGTATCGACAAGCGTCCGTCCACCGACGAGCGGAATGCCTCCGAGCAGGACCATGATGGTCGGCACTGCGACGGAGTACACCGGATCCATGAATTTCAGCGGGTTCAATGTCAGGAAACCGCGGTCTTTGATCGAACGATCGCCTCCGAGGTACGCGACGAGGCTGTGGCTGAACTCGTGCAAGCTCAACGAGAACAACCATCCGCCGAACACGATTGCGCGGATGATGAACTGATCCCTGTTGCCCTGGGTCCACGCATAAAACACGGCGGCGACGCAGGCGCCCACCGCCACCGCCGCGATGAGGAAGCGCGCTTCCGAGGTGACCCGAAACCCGAAGAGTTCGTTGGCCTCGGCTGCCTGTCGCGCCGCTCGCGCGCTTCGGTGGCCGGTTTGCGGCGCACATGTCCTGCACCGCGTCCCGACAATCGAAGTGACCACGCAGCGCGCGCATACCGGGACCTCGCACCGCCCACAGACCAGCCCGGTCTCGGCAACTGAGTGTGCGCCGCAAACATTCGAAGCCATACGTGCCCCCGCCCGGGCCCGCTCAGGGGACCCGCTTAGGGCAAACTTCGACGCTTCGCGCGGTCGGAGACAGCCGGTCGAGTGTTAGAAAGCCGGAGGAGCCTTAGAACCCGTACAGCTCGCTTCCCCGCTTCCTCATCCACTCACCTACCATCTCGCCGATCATGATCGCCGTCAGGTTCGTGTTCGCTCGCGGGACCGTCGGCATGATGCTCGCGTCCGCGACCACCAGCCCTTCCGCGCCATGGATCCGACCGTACTGGTCCACCGCGCCGTCCGGCCCCATCGGCACCGTCGCGCAGGGATGGAAGCCGCTCGCCGAAAGCTTTCGGAGCAGGATGCCAATCGAATCGTCGGTCAACTCTCGCTCTGGCGAGGGGAACACCACCTCGTCAACCAGCTCAGCCAGCGGCCCGGTCTCCACGAACTTCATCGTGTCCCGGAAGCACGCGACCAGCCGCCGCAGGTCACGCTCGTCCTCCAGGAATCGCTGCTCCACGATCGGATGCGCGTGCGGATCGGCCGAAGACAGGCGCAGCGTCCCGGTCCCGTATGCCTGCTCCAACACCGCCGCGACGGCAAAGGCGCTGAGCGAGCCGCCGCGCGGAGAGAACGAGAATGCCTCTATCTGCAGGTCGTTTCGCTGGTCGCTGTCCGGCGCCGTATAGCGAAGGATGGTCTGGACAATCGGCTGGTCCGGGTCCAGCAGCGACGGGTCCTTGATTCTGCAGGCCACCGCCAGCGCCGGGTGGTCGCTCAGCCGCGTACCAACCGACGTGCTGTCCGAAAGTACCTGGATGCCGTGCCGCGCAAGTTCGTCGCGTGGACCGATGCCTGAGCGCATCAGGATGGCGGGAGACTGGATCGCTCCCGCGCTCAGGACGATCGTCCTCCCGCGCAGCACCTCGACCTGGCCATCAGTCTCGACTTCCACGCCTACGGCTCGGTTGCCTTCGAACACAACTCGCCGAGTATGCGTATTCCCTCGAATCCGCAGGTTCGGACGCGCCCGCGCCGCGGAGAGGTAGCCAATCGCCGTCGATATCCGCAGCCGGCCGACTTTGTTCATTGGGTGGGGACCCGAGCCCCAGCTTTCGGGGTCGTTCGCATCTTCGCAGCGCGGAAAACCGAGTTCGTCGCTCGTCTCCAGCCACGCCTGGTGCACGCGCGTCAGCTCGTCCCACTCGTACCGCCGGATGGTGATCGGCCCGGCGTCGCCGTGGTATGGCTTGTCGCCGAAATCCAGGTCGCGCTCGAGGCGCTTAAACGCGGGCAGCACCTTTTCCCATGCCCACTCCGGGTTTCCGGCCGCGGCCCAGCCGTCGTAGTCCTCGGGCATGCCGCGGAGGGCGATGGTGGTGTTCACGGCGCTCGAACCGCCCGTTACGCGTCCGCGTGGAAAAGGTGCTGATCGGCCGGCCGCCGTCGGCTGGTAGCTGTGCCCCCAGTCGTGCGCGGTGTACGAATTGTTATGGCTATTCACCAGGTCGAACGGCGTCTGCGACGTGTCGGCGTAGTCCGGGCCGGCCTCTACGAGCAGTACAGAACGGCGCGGGTTCTCACTCGCGCGGGCTGCAATCACGGCGCCGGCCGAGCCGGCCCCCACGACAATCAGGTCAAAACGTTCATCGGAGTTGGGCACGGTCGAAGTCTACGCGGATCCGTCCGTCACTTCCGGCGTCCCGTCAGGACTTGATCAAGAAGACGAACGGCCGGCGTCGCGGCTTCTGCTTCGTCTTCTTTTCAAGTTCGCCGAACCCGCGGCCGCAGCCGTGACAATACGCATACACCGAGAGGTTCTTTCGGCCGCACCACGGGCACTCTTTCATCGATGGTTCCCTTCCCTTTTTCGCACGCCGGTGTCACATCCGTTGTCACTCAACGGTGAATGTCCCGTTCATCTGGTCAGGGTGCAGATCGCACTGGAAGTAGTACGTACCCGCCGCGGGGGGCGTGAATGTCAACGTGAGCGATCCCCCGCCGGGCACAATCTCTCCCTGCGATCCCGCCGCCAGCGCCGCCCCGCCCTTGCGGTCCAGGAACGCGAGGTTGTGCGGGATCTTCCCATTGTTCGTCAAAGTGATCGTGTACGCCGCGCCCGCCTTGGCCGTCAGCGTCTTGAGATTGAACTTGTTGTCGGTCGCAATGATCGATGGCGGGCCGGTCGGAGCCGGCGTTTCGACCACCGCCGTGCCGGTGGAGCCACCCCCGGTGCCAACGTCTGTCATCATTCCGACAAACAAACCGCTGAGCGTAAACAGCGCGACGATGCCGGAGAACGCCGCCAGGCTGAGCGAAAATCCCTTTTCGGCCGAATCAAACACGACTTCCCATTCGCGGATCGGCGCTTCGCCCGCTTCGCCTTCGATGTCCCCGCTGTGGGCCGTTAGGAGAGCGGAGATGCGTCGGCTCGCTTCGGCCGTCGCGCCGGTCTTCGCCGTCCAGGTCGTTTCCACCGCAACCCGCGCCACCCCTTCGGCTTGCTCTGTGACCACGATCCGCAGGTGCTCGAACCCGTCGAGACCGTAGAACTCATCGTCGAGTTGCCGAATCTTCGCCAGTAGGCCGTTCTTGCCCTGCGCAGCCGCCAGCCGTCCGGGGAGCAGCGCGAACTCAGCCCACTGCGTGACCATCGCATTTCTCCCCCGGCCGCGCGAGGTCCGAACGCTCTCGACGGCCCACAGCAGCACGAGCAGCACGGCTGCTGCGATAGACGCGCCAAGGAACGGACCCGCGAAACGGTCGTCCGAGCGGGACGTGTACAGGAGAGCCAGTCCAACAAGGACGCTGGCCACGAGGACCAGCAGGGGCCAGACCGACGATTCGCGCGACAACGCTGTACCCGTCATCGCCCGCGCCGGAGCGCTTTGTGTCATACCGGTGTCTCCAGGAGAAAGGACGCGCTGCGCCCCGAATTACCTGGGACGAATGCTCAGCGCCGCCCGCCCCGCGCAGAAGGGACCGCCGGGACCTCTTTTCCCGGCCCGATGGACGGTTTTGCGCCGCGGCCAGCATCCCCGGGAATTGGCTCGCGGCGCGGGTCCTCACTGGCGCGCGCTGCAATCACGGCGCCCGCCGACCCAGCGCCGACAACGATCAGGCCGAACAACTCAGAAGATGGTGTCACGGCGGAAGTGTACGTCACGCCACTGCGAGTGCGGCCTCAGTCCTCCAAGCGCAGAGCGTAAAACTTGCTCTCGCGCATCGTCTCGCCACTGGTGCTTCGCGGCTTTGGCACGTTCCGGAACTCCTGCCAAACAAAATATGAACCCATGACGTACGCATCGACTGACTCCGCGCCGCGAGTGTCGATGAGATGGATCGTCTTTTCCCGCGCGTCGTAGTATCCCACATAACCGGACGAGGCCGGCCAAGACGAGAAGCGGCCGCTGGAGTACAGCCAGGTGGCGGAACTTGATGATTTGACTACGGAGCCGTC
>CAZKZR010000202.1:0-6038 GCA_964557245.1 uncultured Anaerolineaceae bacterium
CGGCGATGTCAGCACCAGCGAGTACATCGTCGAGATCTTCGGTGGGCTCGTCACACTCGATCCTGAGCTGAAGGTCCAGCCGGACATCGCCAAGGAATGGTCGGTCAGCAACAACGGCAAAACCTACACGTTCAAGCTACGCGACAACGTTGTCTTCCAGAACGGCCAGCGAGTCACCGCCGACGACTTTAAGTACAGCATCGAACGCGCCGCCGACCCGACCAATGCCTCCCCTACTGTGCTCGCCTACCTGGGCAACATCGTCGGGATCAAAGACCGGTTCGCGAACAAGGCGGCCACGGTCAGCGGCGTGAAGGTCATCGACGAAACCACCGTCCAGATAGACCTGGTGGAAGCGTCGGACTTCTTCCTTTCCGAACTGACCTATCCCGTTGCGTTCGTGGTGGACAAGAAGACCGTTGAGAAGAACCCTCGGAACTGGACGCAGAGCCCGAACGGCACCGGCCCGTTCCGACTCAAGGAGTTCAAGCCCGCGGAGAAGATTGTCCTTGCCCGCAACGACCGCTACCACCTGGGCGCGCCCAAGCTGGACGAAGTGGTGTTCGAGTTGGCCGGCGGTTCCATCCTGACCCGCTACGAGAACGACGAGATCCACATCGGCGGCTTCCCGGCGACGCAGTTGGAATCGGTGAAAGCCGGTTCGAGCCCGCTCAGCAAGGACTATCGCGAAGTCCCGGAGATGGCCACGTTCTACTTCACGCTGAACGCCCAGAAAGCGCCGTTCGACGACCCTAAGGTCCGCCAGGCGTTCGCCATGTCCATTGACCGCGAGAACATCAATAACGTGCTGCTCTACAACGCCTACCGGGTGGCGGATGGCTTCCTTCCTCCGGAAATGCCTGGCTACACCGAGTCAGTGCACAGCTACTCCTACGATCCCACCAAGGCGAAGCAGCTTCTGCAGGAATCGAAGTACGCCGGAAAGCTCCCGCGTGTGGTCCTCACGTACAGCGGAACTGGCTCCGCGCCGGGCGATCTGCTCGTCGCGATCCAGAAGGGCTGGACGGACACGCTGGGCGTCGACATCGAGCTCCAGGCGATCGACTCGTCCGCGTTCCTTCGCGAACAGCGCAAGGGCGGCTTCCAGATGCATTCCGACGGCTGGTCGGCCGACTACCCGGACCCGGAAGACTTCCTCGGCAAGCTGTTCGCCAGCGATAGCCAGCTGAACTACACGAAGTACAAGAACGACGCGGTGGATGCCCTTCTCACGCAGGCGCGGACAGAGCAGGATCGGACGAAGCGCTACTCGCTGTACGCCCAGGCTGAGCAGAAGATTGTGGACGACGCCACCGTCATCCCAACGTTCTGGCCGGTACAGCACACGCTGGTGAAATCGTGTGTGAAGGATCTGCCCAACACTTCGATGACCATCCCGAAGTATCGCTACGTGGACATCAAGGACTGATGCGCAGATGAGCCCAGGGCTCAGCGGTTACATTGTGCGCCGGGTGCTCTGGGCCATCCCAGTACTCTTTCTGATTTCCATAATCGTCTTCTTCATGCTGCGTCTTGCGCCCGGTGACCCGGTGGACGCGATCCTTGGTTCGCGCTACCAGGAAGACCAGGCGCGCGTGCTGAAAGAAAAGTACGGCTACGACAAGCCAATCTACGTGCAGTACGTCAAGTACATGAAGAACCTGGCGGAAGGCGACCTCGGCGTTTCCACGAGGCACAGAGAGTTCACGGCGAAAGAAGTGATCCTGCCCAAGATCTGGGTCTCCACGCAGGTCAGCCTGATTGCGCTGATCATCACGTTCGGCCTTGGCATCCCGGTCGGCATTTATGCCGCGCTCGCGCGTGGGACGTTCATCGATCCGCTGACAATCGCCTTCTGGCTCGCTCTCGAAGCTATCCCCGTCTACGTGCTGGCCACGCTCGCAAGCTGGCTTTTCGCCATCAAGTTAGACCTCGTGAACC
The DNA here is from genome assembly GCA_964557245.1 of uncultured Anaerolineaceae bacterium. Classification (GTDB taxonomy): domain Bacteria; phylum Chloroflexota; class Dehalococcoidia; order Tepidiformales; family Tepidiformaceae; genus Amarobacter. Next base: position 1,942 of record CAZKZR010000202.1, read on the forward strand.
TGAGTTATCGTGGCGTCTGGAGCGCGAACATGATCCTTCCGATCATGGTGATGTCGCTGCCGGGAGTAGCCGGCATCGCGCGGTTCATGCGAGCGTCGGTCATCAGCGTCCTCGGCGAGGACTACATCCGCACGGCTCGAGCGAAGGGCCTCAAAGAGCAGACTGTGGTGGTGACTCACATCACGCGCAACGCGCTCCTGCCCATGATCACTGTCATCGGCCTTTCGCTGCCGGGCATCGTGTTCGGGTCGATCTTCATCGAGACTAGCTTCGGCATTCCCGGTATTGCCCGCGAGTCGCTTGCGGCTGTGCTGGCCCCGGATTACGACGTCATCCTCGCTTTGGTGATGTTCGGCTCGGTGCTCTTCGTTATAGCCAACGTCCTCATCGATATCGCGTATGGGTTCATTGATCCGCGAGTCCGAGTTGGTGCGAACCGTGGCCAGTGACCAGGGCGCAATGGTCGCAGCGGAAGTTGGGACATGGGAGACGCTCTCGACGCCTCCTCGGTTTCGAACCTTTCGAGAGATTTTGAGGAAGAAGATCGCGGTTATCGCGATCACGTACTTGCTGGTGTTCTACCTCTGCGGGATCTTCGCGCCGCTCATCGCGCCCTATGGGCTGAACGAACAGCAGCTCTCCGTGGAACAGCGGCTGCAACCCCCGTCCCGAGACCATATTTTCGGGACGGATCGCCTTGGCCGGGACCTATTCACACGGGTGCTCTATTCAGCTCGAACCACGGTCATTTTCACCGCGGTGATCGCGCTGAGCGGCGGTCTCTTCCTCGGCCTCGGGCTTGGGCTGCTCGCAGGCTACCGGGGCGGCTGGGTTGATACGGCCATCATGCGGACGGGCGAAGTGCTTTCTGGAATGCCGACGCTTCTGCTCATGCTGGCGATCACGGCAGCTTTCCGGGCGCGCATCAACGGCTGGTCGTTCTGGCTCGAGGACCATACGTTCCTGGGGGAAGACTCGAAAACCCTGGTGAAGTTCTTGATCATCTCGATGGCCACGGTGCCGTTCGCCTGGCTGGGAAGTTCCCGCATCGTGAGGAGCCAGGTGTTGGCGATTCGCGAGCAGTCCTACGTGCTGGCGGCCGAAAGCATGGGTGCGCCAACGGGGCGGATCCTGTTCAGGCACATTCTTCCCGGCGTCAAGCCGCTGTTCCTGGTGGGGCTGAGCTCGGGGATGGCTGGAATAGCGGGAGCCGAAGTTGCATTGAGCTATCTCGGCCTTGGCATTGACGAGCCGGCGGCGAGCTTCGGCAATCTCATCGGCGACGTGAACGGGTCCCGGCTTTTCAACGACTACCCGCACTTGCTGATCGCCGGGGCGGGACCCGTAATCCTGTTTTTCTTCGCGTGGAACCTGCTCGGTGACGCCCTCGTCGATGTGTTCGACCGGCGCCAGAACGTCCACCAATAGGCCCCGCCGGCGGCAACAATCCACTGGAATTACGTCTAGCTCCCGGCACGGGCCGGTCGGTTTGCTATACTCGAATTCGGAGGTTCGCGAACCAACTGTGAAGGTAACCCTCGAACGGCTCCCGGAGAGCCGCGTTCAGCTTCAGATTGAGATTGACGAGGACCGTCTCGAACGTTCCCTCGATTCAGCGTACAAACGCATCGCCCAGAAAAACCGCTTCCCCGGCTTCCGCCCCGGGAAGGCGCCGCGAACCATCGTCGAGCGAGCCGTCGGCCGGCAGGGACTGATTCGAGAAGCACTCGATCGCCTCGTTCCTGATGCCTACAACGAAGCCATCGAAACCGAAGACGTCGATGCGATCGGCCAGCCGGAACTGGAAATTGACCAGCTCGAGCCGGTGAAGTTCACGGCGATAGTCCCCGTCCGCCCCAAGGTGGAGCTCAACGATTATGCCTCGATCCGCGTGGAACGAGATGCCGCGGATGTCACCGAGGAGATGGTGACCGAGCAACTGTCGTTGTTGCAGCGCCGCCACGCCACGCACATCCCGGTCGACCGGCCGGTGCAATGGGACGACGTGCTCATCGCGGACGTAAAGGGCGAAGTCGACGGCGACCAGTTCCTGGAAGACGAGAACGCCGAGTTCCCGCTGCGCGAAGGCCAGGTTCTCTTCCTCGACGGTCTGGCGGAAGCGTTCGTCGGCATGACCAAGGGCGAGACCAAGGAACTGACGATCGCTATCCCCGAGGACTTCCGCGTCGAACGCCTGCAGGGCAAGGACGCGAAGTTCACGCTTCACATTCGTGAAGTCAAAGAGGAGAAGTTGCCGGAACTCGACGACGAGTTCGCGGCGATGATCAACGCCGAGGAGTTTGAGAACTTCGCGGCCCTCAGGACCCGCATTGAAGGCGACCTGAAGAAGTCGCTCGAGGACAACGCGAACACCAAGCTTCGCAACGAGGCCGTCGACAAGTTGGTCGAGGTTGCCACGATCGAGTACCCGAAACTGCTGGTCGAACACGAGATCGACCACCTGATCGGCGAGGCGACGGGCAACGACAAGGCGCAATACCAGAATTACCTGCGAACGGTAGGACGAAGCGAAGCGGAGTTCCGCGAGACGTGGCGCGAGGCCGCGGACCTGCGCGTCCGCCGGTCGCTGGTGCTTCAACAACTGCAAGAGGCTGAAGGTTTGGACGTTTCAGCCGAAGAAATAGATCAGGAGCTGGATTCGCTGGTCGCCCCGATGGGTGACGATGCAGAACGGTTCCGCCAGATGTTCGCGAGCGAGGAGGGGGTTGCGACGATCCGCCGCAACCTTCTTTCGCGCAAGACGCTCGACCGTCTCGCGGCGATCGCCACGGGCGAACAGCAGGAGGAACCCAAGGAATGAGTAACGGCCAGGCGATTCACCCGCTCGTCTACGACGTTATCCCGACCGTCATTGAATCCGGTCCGCGCTCGGAGCGCGCGTTCGATATCTTCTCGTTGCTGCTCAAAGAGCGCATCGTCTTCCTCGGAACGCCGATCGATGACCAGATCGCGAACCTGATCGTGGCGCAACTGCTGTACCTTCAGCGCGAAGACCCCGAGCGGGATATCAGCATGTACATCCATTCGCCCGGCGGCGTGATCACCGCCGGCCTGGCGATCTACGACACGATGCAGCTGATCGAACCCGACGTTTCGACGATTGCTGTTGGCCAGACGGCATCGATGGCGACGGTGCTGCTGTGCGCGGGCGCGAAGGGCAAGCGGTTCGCGCTGCCCAACGCAACTGTGCATATGCACCAGGCTCTCGGTGGCGCCAGGGGGCAGGCGTCCGATATTGAAATTGCGGCGAAGGAGATTCTCCGGAACAACGAGATCATCCGGAACATCATCGCCAGCCACACAGGACAGCCCGTGGAACGAGTCACCCGTGACTTCGACCGCGATTTCTATCTCGACGCGCAAGGCGCGAAGGACTACGGCTTCGTTGACGAGCTGCTGATGCGGCCCGAAGACGCGAAGAAGTAGGCGAAGGGGACAGGCAACTTGGCAACCAACCGCACCAATCGCGTCCAATACCACTGCTCGTTCTGTGGAAAGAACCAGGATCAGGTCCGACGGCTCATCGCCGGGCCTGGCGCGGTGTACATCTGCGATGAGTGCGTTGACCTCTGCCGCGAAATCATCGACGAAGAGAACGGCGGCGGTACGACTACCGCGACCGCCAAGGGGCCGGCTGGAACGTCTCAGCGCGTCCCTCCGCCGAAGGCGATCTTCGAACATCTCCAGGAGTATGTTGTCGGCCAGGAGCAGGCGAAGAAGGTCCTTTCTGTAGCGGTGTACAACCATTACAAGCGCACCGGCGCTGCGGCCGAACACGACATCGAACTCGAAAAGTCCAACATCCTACTCGTCGGCCCGACTGGCGTTGGCAAGACGTATCTAGCCAAGACCCTGGCGAAAATGCTCGATGTGCCGTTCTCCATCGCGGACGCTACCGCCCTGACCGAGGCCGGCTACGTTGGTGAGGATGTCGAGAACATCCTGCTTCACCTGATCCAGGCGGCGGACTTCGATATCCAGAAGGCAGAGCGCGGGATCATCTACATCGACGAGATCGACAAGATCGCCCGCAAGTCGGACAACCCGAGCATTACCCGGGACGTCTCTGGCGAAGG
>CAZKZR010000203.1:0-6036 GCA_964557245.1 uncultured Anaerolineaceae bacterium
GGGCTCCTCTTCGGCTGCGGGGGGCTCCTCGACCATCACGGCTTCTGGTTCATCAACGGCTTCGGGTTCCTCGGTGAGGACTGGCGCGAACGTGGCGGCGGCACCAGTGCCAACGGTGGAACTCGGGGATGCCGGGTCAATCGACGGGCGGAAAACGACTGGAGCGCCCTCCATGACGCCTGTGGGCATCGGCTCGAGCCGCCGGAAGCCACCCGCGCCGATGATCACCTCGTCCTCGCTCGCTCCGGGCCGGCGGAGGATGAACGAGAACCAGCGTCCAAGCGCGCTGGCGGCGCGGTGCGGGTGGCGACGCCGCCACGATTGTTCGATTGCGTAGGGAACATTGATGGCCACCCACCGGGTGGCCCGGGGGGCGAGCAAGCCAGCGGCGAGGACCATGACGCCAAGCCACGCGAGCTTGCCAAGGAAGCCGGCGACCATTTGCTGGCCGAATTCGCCACCCAGGCTTACCTCTCGGAATTGGACAGTCCCGGCGGACCAATCGGCCTCGTTGAGGGCAAGCAGACCCCAGATAAACAGCCCCAGGGCGGCAACCCCGCCGGCCTTTCGCCAGAACCGGCTGCCAGCGAGGTACCACTCCTTCCAGCCCGCTGCCGCGGCCAACAATGCCCAACCGAGGACGATGAGGATGCCAAGTCCAAACGTCGTAAGGACCCAGTCGCGACCGTCGGCGAGCGCCGAGCGCACGTCGGTCAGGAAGAAGAGGGCGACGAGGGCGACGAGCGCGGCTCCAGCACCCAGGAACTCGGGGCGATTCAACGTCTCAAGCGAAAACTGGCTCTTCCGTTTCCTGGCGCGCGAAGATCGCTCCGTGCGCGTAGGGCGGGGCCTCGTGCGTGCGCGTGCCGCCATGGCCTGCACTCCTCATCCACCCGCCGCAATCCCCCCGCAGGACTGTGACGGCCGCGCCGAAAGGGTATCGCTGACTTAGACCTCGACAGTCACGGTCAGCACCATTGGGCGCCTGCGGGTCTCATCATAGAGGAACTTGCTCACTGAGTCGCGAATTCTCGTGTTGATATCGCTGAACTCGGCGTAGTGCGAACCTCCAGCGAGCGCGGATTGCACCACGCCGCGGGCGCGCTCGATGAGGTCCTCCCGCTCTTCCGCATCGATGAATCCGCGAGTGAGGACTTCGGCCGGCCGTTCCAACTTTCCAGTCTGCTTGTCGACGGAGACCATCACGACCACCACGCCGTCGGTGGAAAGGTGGGCGCGGTCGCGCAGGATGTGCTGGTCGACATCGCCGATGCCAAGGCCGTCCACGTACACGTAGCTCGCCGGGACACGTTCACCCGCGTAGGCGTTCTCCTCGTCGATTTCGAGGACATCGCCGTCGGTGAGGACGAACGCGTTGCCTTGCGGGACGCCGACGGATTCGGCCAGTTTGGCGTGGACGACGAGGTGCCGGTATTCGCCGTGAATCGGGACGAAGTACTCCGGCTGCAGGAGGCCCTGGATGATTTTCAACTCTTCGCGGCTCGCGTGACCGCGCACATGGATGTTGGAGATGCGGTTGTAGAGGACCTCGGCGCCTAGCCGGAATAAGTTGTCGACGTTCCGGTAGACGGCCGTCTCGTTGCCCGGCACGGGGCTGGAGGAGAGCACCACCGTATCGCCTTTGGCGATTGTGATGTGGCGGTGGTCGCCATTCGCCATTCGGGTGAGCGCGCTGGTGGGCTCGCCCTGGCTCCCGGTCGTGATGATGATCAACTTTGAGGGCGGCGTATTGCGCATCTCCTCGACGCCGATGATCACGCCGTCCGGAGCGTTGATGTAGCCCAGTTGCCGGGCCATCGCGACGTTGTCGATCATGGAACGGCCGGTGACGAAGACCTTTCGACCGGTGAACACGGCCGCATCCACCACCAGCTGGACGCGAGAGATGAGCGAGGCGAAGGTCGCAACGATCACGCGGCTCGGGGCGTTGACGATGATGTTGCGGAGCGCTTCGCCGACCAGCTGCTCGCTTGGGGTGTAGCCTTCTTGCTCCGCGTAGGTCGAGTCCGCCATCAGGAGAAGGCAGCCTTCCGCGCCCACCTGGGCGAGCCGGATAAGGTCGGTGTGCTGGTCCATCACCGGGGTGTGGTCCAGTTTGAAGTCGCCGGTGTGGACCACCGGGCCGAGCGGCGTCCGGATGATGAGTCCGCAGGCATCGGGGATGCTGTGGGCCACCGTGAAGAATTCCACTTCGAAGACACCGGCGTTGATGATCTCGCCGGGGACTACGACGTGGGTTTCGGACTCCTGCAGCAGCCGGTGTTCCTGGAGCTTCACCCGGATCAAGCCGTCGGTGAGCTTAGCGCCATAGATCGGCGCTTTGAATTCGCGCAGGAAGTAGGGAAGAGCCCCCACGTGGTCTTCGTGACCGTGGGTGAGGAAGATCCCGCGGATCTTGTCCTTGCGGTCACGCAGGTATTCGAAATCCGGGATGACAAGGTCGACGCCGAGCATCTCTTCTTCTGGGAACATCAGCCCGACGTCAACGACGATGATGTCGTCGCCGTATTCAAGGACCATCATGTTGCGGCCAATTTCCCCGAGGCCGCCGAGCGGGATTACACGAAGCGTGTTTTCTGCCATTACCTTCCTTAGTCGAACAGCCGGATTTGTTCTGTTTTATCCGCCGGATCCGGACCGGCTGGGCCGGACGGCGTTGCTTCTGGGATGAGTGGATTGGGAAAGTCGCCCGCAGGGGCCTCAGCGAATTCGGCGCGGGCGGGTGATGCCTCAGCCGATGGTTCCGGTGGGGGCGTGGTATCCCTGGCGGCCGATTCCATTTGCGGGGCCGTTACGGCGGCGCTTTCCTTCACCGGGGGCCGATCCGCGGAATTCGCCCCGGCGGGCGGAGTTGGCGCCGCGACACGCGTCGCCGGGGGTTTTGGCGCGGCGCGCCGCGCCCTTGCGCGCTCCAGCACCTGTGGAACGCGGGCGAAATCATCAAGCAGCACCTGCCGCAGGTTTCCCTGGTGCAGGGCGGCCGCAGGGTGGTACATGGGGATTACGAGGCGGCCATCCACCTCTTTGACCGAGCCGTGGATACGGGAGATGGCCTGTTGGGGAAACCACCTGGACATCGAGAAGCGCCCGAGTGTTATCACGACGAGGGGATCGACCATGTCCAGCTGGAGATCCAGATAGTCGGCGCAGGCCTCGATCTCTCCTGGAAGGGGGTCGCGGTTTCCGGGGGGCCGGCACTTCAGGACATTGCAGATGTACACCTGTTCTCGCGTCAGTCCAGCCGCCGCAAGCAATTCGCCGAGGAACTGCCCGGCCGCACCAACGAACGGCCGCCCCTGCTTGTCTTCGTTTACACCTGGGGCTTCGCCGATGCACATCACTTCGGCGTCGAGTGGGCCTTCGCCGGGTACTGCATTGGTCCTGGTGGCCGAAAGCGGGCACAGCGTGCAGCCGCGGACGACTTCGTAGACCTCAGCAGCGCGTTCTTCAACGGTGATCACGCCGATTCCCCGGCCACAGCCATCCCGGCCGATTCTTCGCTTTTCAACCGCATGCGGGCCGTCGCGAGCATTTGCGCGCCGATGGCGATGAGTACCAGGGCGAACAGCATCTGCAGGGCGCGACCGCTGAGAAAGGCCGCGGCAAGCGCGCCGATGACGGCGCCGGGCAATGCCGCGGGGGCCATTCGCCGGACCGCGGCGGTATCCACGGTGCCGAGGCGAACATGTGTCCACCCACCGGAAATCGCGGCGAGGACCACCACCCACAAGGAGACCCCCTGTGCTTCGTGTTGGCCGAGGCCCAGGCCGAGGACGAGCGCGGGAACGAAGATCGAGCCGCCGCCGACGCCGAGAGCACCGGATGTGATGCCGCCGACAAGGCCGATGACTGCCGCAATCGCCCCCTCGTGCCAGCCCGCGGCGGCGAAGAGCGGGTCGATTCGAGGCCAGAGCAGGATGCGCAAGGAAACCGCGATGAGGAACACGGCAAGCACCTGACGGAGGTGCAATGCCGGAATGCGGGATGCTGCTCGCGCTCCTAAAAGGGCCCCGAGGAGCGCGCCGGCGCCCATGCTTGCAATCAACAGGAAGCTGAGCGACTCGTTCAGTGAGTACGCAACCGCGGCCACGGCGGCGGTCACCGTGATGACGAGAAGCGAGGTGCCGTGGGCCACATGCTGGGTCATCTTCATTGGCCCGGTCATCAGGGGAATCATGATCGAGCCGCCGCCACCACCGAGGAGTCCGCTGATGAAGCCGCCGCCGAGGCCCGCGGCTACCGCGATTGATCCGTTTGGGCTGGATCCGGCCCGGGTGCTCACGACGCCCCGGGTGCTGGCTTCCGTCTCGGCTGGAGGATCCACGCGAACAGGATGCCTACGAAGTAGAGGAAGAACAGCGGACCCGCGACGAGCGACTGGTTGTAGGGGTCCGGGGTGGGAGTGATAACTGCGGCGATGACAAAGATGATGATGACGGCGTAGCGCCAGAAGTTGAGCAGCTGCCGGGCGCGGACCAACCCAAGGCGCGCAGCGAGGGCAAGCACCACAGGCAGTTCGAAGGCCACGCCCACCCAGAAGATGATCCGGGTGGCGAAGCTCAGGTACTCCTGACCGCGAATCAGCGGTGTGATTTCGTCGCCGCCGAAGTCCAGGAGGAAGCCGAGGGAGCGAGGGAGGATGATCCAGTAGGCAAACGCCATACCCAACAAGAGGAAGCCCACGACGGCGAACATGCCGGGAAAGAGGATCTTCTTCTCCTTCGGGGTAAGGCCCGGAACGATGAACGCCAGAAGCTCGTAAATGATGACGGGCGACGCGAAGGTGAGTCCCCCGTAGAGCCCGATCTTGATGGCGATGCCGATGGATTCGGTCGGAGAGTTCGCGATGAGGGTGAAGTCAGGATGGTCTTCGCGGGCGGGAGCGATCAGCCAGCCGAGGATGTCCTGCCAGAAGACGAACGAGGCGATGGTACCGATGAGTATGGCCGCGGCGCAGATGACAACTCGGTTGCGAAGCTCCTTGAGGTGTTCGAGCAGCGTCATCTCGGCGCCGCCGTGGTAGCTTCCGTCGTTCTCCGCCGGGCGCATTCCAATCGGGTCGTTCATGGTGTCGGCCGCCATTTAGAACACCATCGGCGGGGACTTGGGCTGGTCGGTGGGAGACGCGGCAGCGGCAGCCGGTTCCGCGTGAACGGAGGGGGCGTCGGGAAGGGGTGGCAGCAGCGGCCCCTCAGGGAGAATCGGCCCGCCATCCCCCGAGTCTGCGCGCAGGTCGGAGTTGAATTTCAGCTGTTCGTCGCGGAGGGCGCGCTGGGCGTCATCCACCCCGCCTTTAATGGTCTTGTACTGTTCATCCAGGTAGTCGATTTCATCGCGGAATTCATCGCGGACGGCGCGGGCGTAGCCCTGCATCTGGCGCACGGCGCGGCCGATCTGGTACGCCATGGTAGGCAGGCGCTCAGGCCCTACCACCACGAGGAGCAGACCGAGAACGAGGAGAAGTTCCTGGTAGCCTATGCCCAGGAATTCCAAGCGAACCTCCCGCCGAGAAGCAGGTTAGCCCTGAGGTGCCTACTTATCTTCGACGCCGTGATCTTTCAGATAGTCTACGGCGTCCTGCACGGTCGCGATCTTTTCCGCGTCTTCATCGCTGATTTCGAGTTCGCCTGCATCGCTTGAGAACTCTTCTTCAAGCGACATAATAAGCTCGACCAGGTCAAGGGAGTCGGCGTTGAGGTCGTCCACGAAGGATGCGGCCGGGACGACTTCTTCTTCTTCGACACCAAGCTGCTCGACGACGATTGCGCGGACTCGTTCGAATACGGTTGCCACTGTGGGGAGTACTCCTGGGTTATTGCGGTTCTTGAGATTCTGGGGGCGCCGCCTCTTGCGGCAAGGGGACGGCCACCGCCGTGGCCTTGATGCGTTCGCTTACGGTCCGGAGCACGCCATTGACGAATGCCGGTGAGCTCTCTCCACTGTACCGGTGGGCCAGCTCCACAGCTTCGTTTACGACAGCCGCGACCGGCGCCGAATTATCGGTAAGCAGTTCCC